>JANNDZ010000275.1:0-5309 GCA_031378395.1 Pseudanabaena sp. OTE_75_metabat_487_sub | reverse complement strand
GCTAAAAGCTAATTGCTAAATAGCTTTATTCAACGATCGCAAGAATATCTCTTTCTGCAAGTAGCAAATAATCTACGCTTTCGATTTTGACTTCAGTGCCTGCATACTTAGAGTAAAGAACTTTGTCACCTGCTTTGACTTCTAGAGCAACGCGAGTACCTTTGTCATTGCGTGCACCAGGTCCAACGGCAGTTACTTCACCGATTTGAGGTTTTTCTTGCGCTGTATCTGGCAAGAAAATACCGCCTACGGTCTTTTCTTCTTTAGTTGCTACTTTGACCAATAGGCGATCGCCTAAGGGTTGCAAAGTACCAGTATTTAGGGTTAACGATGCCACTATGCGAAACCTCCTTAAAATCTAATCAGAGCGGACTTTGCAAGTGATGACTTAAAGTAGATTTTGGTCTCACTTTGGTCACACATTGCGTGCTTTAGCACTCTGTCTCACTGAGTGCTAATATACTGCGAAATGAGTATGGGACTAGATCGGCTTACCGTACATTGCTAGCTGTGCGAAGCGCTACGGGTCTAAAAAACAAGGGTGGCGCAAAGCGTCACTCTTGTTTTTCGGTCACGATCGCATCTAATGTCACGTCCCAAATATCACTGGGAATCGCATCTATATAAAAGTCTTCAAA
This sequence comes from Pseudanabaena sp. OTE_75_metabat_487_sub, assembly GCA_031378395.1. Taxonomy (GTDB): domain Bacteria; phylum Cyanobacteriota; class Cyanobacteriia; order Pseudanabaenales; family Pseudanabaenaceae; genus Pseudanabaena. Next base: position 4,671 of record JANNDZ010000275.1, on the reverse strand, counting down.
AATTATGCCTGCCTTAAATCCTGTCGAGATAGGCAACCAGCGATCGTAAAAGCCACCACCATAGCCCAAGCGATATCCTCTGAGATCGCAAGCTACCGCAGGTATCAAAATTAGATCAATATTATCTAAGTCCATAAGTGGCAAGTCATGGCGCGGCTCAAGGATGCCAAAAGCACCCGATCGCATATTGCGCTCAAAATCTGCGATCGCAACTTGATGCCAAATCAGATCTTTGTCCACACAGCGCGAAAAAACCCAAGTTTTGTCAGGAAATCTTTGCCAAAGGTGACTTAAATCTGGCTCTTGACGAAAACTCGTGAAAGCCAAAATATTTTGGGCCTGTTGGAAAACCTGCCAATTGGTGATGCGATCGCATAGTATTTGACTTTTTTGTTGCCAAATTTGATAAGGCATTTGGCATCGTTGACTGAGCAATGCTTGTCTAAGCTGTTTTTTGGTTTGCGGAAATTCTGGCATATTGCGATCGCTTTGATATATACCTATTATATAGGTTAAGTAACTGCTATAGTAGGTAAGTGTATTCGCACGAAAAACTATGCTAAAAGAGCTTTTTGGCGGGAAAGCGCCTGAACAGGTTTTGCTATATCTTGCAAATTATGATGAAGGGTACGGGAAGGCGATCGCTGATACCTATGGGATAGCTTTGAATACTGTGCAAAAACAACTCCAAAAGTTTGAGGATTCAGGATTGCTCGTGAGTCGTTCGGTAGGCAAAACTCGTCTCTATACATGGAATCCGCGATCGCCTTTTATCGAACAGGTGAAATTGCTGTTAGCTCAGCGTCTCAAGTTAACGCCTGAAGAAGAAATAAAAGCGTATTACCGCCAACGTCGTCGTCCTCGCAGAGCAGACAAACCCCTTGTTAATCAACGAAGACTTAACTCTAGTTGATCGCACAATGAACTCTATCCATTCTCAATGATGAAATCTTGTGTTAATTTTGCTAATGCAGACTAAAATAACGAACAATCATCAAGCTATAACAAACATTAAGTAATGACAGATAACTTTTCTGAAACCATACAAAATGTAAAAAATAATATTGAGAGCTTTTCAGGTACAGCAACTGATACGGTAGCTACTGAAACAAGAAATGCATTCGACAAGTTGGGATCTTTGGCTGACATCTCAGGACAGGCACTCACTGACTTAACCAATAACTTAACTAAAGCAGCCAGTGGCTTAAATGAGTCTACTGCAAAAATTAAGACCTCTGTTTTAGATGCAACAAACGGTGCAGTTAAAACCCTTACTGAGGCAAGTAATCAAGCAGCTAGTGTAGTCAAAGAAACAACTGAAAAAGCAACTGGGGCTTTGAATGAAGCAACTGATATTTCGGTTCACAAAATAAATGATGCGACAACTTCTATATCTGAAGCAGCAGACAAGACAAAACTTGCTCTTGATGCGACATTGCACAAAGCAGAACAGCTAAGTGGTGCTATGGCGAATAGTGTTCAAGAAGTAATTAGTACTTCAGTACAAATGTGGATGACTGAGCATCCAGCTATAGCTTGGATTGTTACGCATCCTCTTTTAGCCATCATCTTAATTCTGTTTATACTTTTAGTGTTTTGGAATCTACTAAATGCAATCATAAAAATCATCCCACAAATTCTTCTATTTATTTTAAAAGTTCCATTTATATCAGCATTTAAAGTTTTTCAAAGCACTAAAGTAATCCAATCTAACAATTTAGATATACAGGAACGATTGCCAATTATTCTAATCCGTCTAGAAGAATTACGGCAGGAACAAGATAATTTGATGGGAGAAATGAAGGAAATTTTGATTTCTGGAAAACATTAAAATCTAGCTAAACCATTAGCCAAAGAATTTTCAATAAAATAAGATTAATTAGCAAAACATGAAAATCAAACATATTAGCCAAATTAGCGCCCAAAGATATAAAAACCTTGACCTAGATCAAGGATTAAAACTTAGCGAAGGATTAAATATATTTATCGGTTCTAATGGCTCTGGTAAAAGCAACTTTATAGCCTTACTCAAACTCCTAAAAGATAGTGTCTCAGATAATATCTCATCAGAAAAAAATGGGGTGACAAGCTTTATAAAAGCCATAGCCGAGCTTGGGGAGTCTAGAATATTGAATGCAGTATTTTCTACGCCTGAAAAAGTTAATTTAACATTTACCTTTTTTGTTGAAAATTTCATTGACATTGAATTAAGCCTATGCCTGTCAATCTTATGTCTAGATAAAAAATTTCCTCAAATAGTTGAAGAATATTTGTCGGAATTTAGCGAGCGTCTCGACAAACTTTTTTACTACTATAGATTTTCTTCTCAATCAAGTGGATATGGGGCAATATTTGATCCTCAAGAGCGTCTGGGATATACGGCAGTAAATGGAATTCCAACAGACGAAATTGGTTTGTCTATTATTCCAAAGTTACTAAAATCGATAGAGGATGTTCCAGATACCATGCCACTAGCAGTAAATGGAATTCCAACAGACGAAATTGGTTTGTCTATTATTCCAAAGTTACTAGAATCAATAGAGGATGTTCCAGATACCAAGCCATTATTTAATATTCGTCGTCAAATTATTAACCTTGTCTCTGATTGGCTATTTTATAGTGCTAATAACATGAATCTAAAAATGATTCGTAATGCAGAACCAGAAATCGGATCTCCAGAGAAATATCTCAATCCTGACTGTGAAAATCTCGCCCTTGTCATACACAACCTCATCCAAGAAAGCATCGACTTTGAAGATCGTCTCAACGTCATCATGCGCGACATCGTGCCACAAACAAAACGTATCCGCCCTATCACAACAGGTAGAACCAGAATTAGTATTGAATGGCATTTACAAAATACCAAACGTCCCTTATACCTTGATGAAATGTCCGATGGTACGGTCAGAATGTTGTGTTGGGCAATCATTCTTAACTCCCCTAATTTGCCATCCCTCATCGTCATTGACGAGCCAGAAGTCGGCTTACATGTTCAATGGCTAAGCTACCTTGCCGAATGGATTAAAAACGCCGCCGCTAGAACTCAGGTTATTATCACCACCCATAGCCCTGACCTATTGGATAAATTTACAGACTGCCTAGAAAATGTCCATGTCTTTGAATCATCCAACCCTGAGCAAACCCTATTTCATGTCAAACCCCTATCTAGAGAACGCCTCCAAGATCGCCTAGATGAAGGTTGGGAACTTGGCGACTTGTATAGAGTTGGTGAACCTGAAGTTGGGGGCTGGGCAATATGATGCTGGTATGGGTATTTGCGGGAGGAGGTCAATCAGAAATAGAAGGACTGCTTCCCTATTTGCGAAGTGAATTTCCAAATTGTGACTTCAAAAGAGTTACGCCAGTTAACAACAAAGATGGAAGAAAGCCTAACAAACAACAAGAAAAGTTTAAAAAAGAGCGCTCTCCTCAAGGTTTGTCAGGTAAATCCTTACTTAAAGAAATTGAAAACAAATTAAATGATAAATTCAGATTTAACGATCCTATCTGCGATCTGATTCTGATTTTTGATGATTTAGACTATCCTCCGAAGAATAGCGATAATTCTGAAAACTATTCTCAGCAAAGGCATCAAGAATTTGTAGCCTTACTGCAACAAGTACAGAAAAAATATCCTAAAATCCCAGTAATTAACTATGTAGTTGGATTTGCCAAGCCTGAACTAGAATCTTGGGTAATTGCCAATTGGTTTCAAACTGTTGATAAAGATCCAGACTTTCGCAAAAAATCTAAACAAATACATCGACTGTTATCAAAAGGGTATAACGTTTTATCTGATTCTCCCGAAGATTTTGGGCTAGATCGAGAATTAGAATCTAATTGCAAGAAACTATCTAACCAGTATAAGATTTCATTTGATTCCCCTGAAGATTTTGGACTAAATCCAGAACTAGCAAGTTACCGTAAAAAACTGTCAGATCTCATTATTGAAGTTGCCTCAATGTATGGGATTAGGTATTCTAAACAGATTCATACCGCCCGTTTTATCAAACAACTTGACTCTGCGATCGCCCAACAAAAATGCCCAGAGTTCCGCAAGTTTTTCCTCAGTTTGTCACAATGCACGCAAGAAGCTGAAAGCTAATGGCTAAGAGCCACCCCCCATAGATCCAAACAAGATTACAATATATTAAGCAAACATAAAGACAGTAAAGATCCAGCAAACAAGACATGAAAGCAGCGATTATTGGTGCAGGCTTAGCGGGTATGAGTGCGGCAGTCGAACTCAGCGAACAAGGCTATGAAGTAGAACTTTTTGAATCCCGACCCTTTGTGGGCGGCAAAGTCAGCAGTTGGCTGGACAAAGATGGCAACCATATCGAGATGGGCTTGCACGTATTTTTTGGCTGCTATTACAATCTGTTTGCTCTGATGAAAAAAACAGGCGCATTCGAGTATCTCCGTCTCAAGGAACATACTCACATTTTTGTAAATCCAGGTGGCAAACAAGCAGCCCTTGATTTTCGTAATTTTGGCGGCGCCCCCTTTCATGGACTGAAAGCATTTGTGACCACGGGGCAGCTACCGCTCAAGGACAAAATCCAAAATGCGATCGCGATCGGGCGGAGTCCATTAATTCGTGGCTTAGTCGATCATGTTGGCGCAATGAGAGAAATCCGCGCTCTTGACAACATCAGCTTTAAAAATTGG
>JANNDZ010000249.1:0-3150 GCA_031378395.1 Pseudanabaena sp. OTE_75_metabat_487_sub | reverse complement strand
CCCCCCCCCCCCCCCCCCCCCCCCCCCCCCCAACTCTCTTTTGGGTTTGCAACTAGTCCAAAAGATAAAGATACGGCGCGAAGCGCCGTATCTTTATCTTTTGGGTTTTAATTAACTGATGTTACGCAGAACGAAGATGAGGAATCTCTTGGTGCTAGAGAGGCAGGACAAGCAATGGGGCATTGCCCTAATCCAAAATTTAGAGGTTACCGTAGGGGCTGCGCCCCCGTGCCAGCCCAAAAACTCAGCTGTCGCAGGAATTATATGCTGCGTAAGGAGCGTGATTAACTACAAATCGCTTTGGCTAGGGCAATTAAAGCGATAAAACAAGGGCATCTAGCTTTCTAATTCTTTCAACCATGATTCTCATCACGTTAATTGCAAAATTTGGGGTTTGTTGTACCAAAAAGTTAAACCGCTTTTGATCTACGGTGACTAGCTTGCATTCGGTTTTGGCGATCGCTGTGGCACTTCTAGGACTAGAGGAAATCAGCGCCATTTCACCGACAATGCCGCCAGCAGAAGTAGTGTCGAATAACTTACCATCTATCGAAATTTCTACTTCTCCATCAATGATCGCATACATATGATCTGCGATCCCGCCCTTTTCAAAGATTACTTGTCCAGCAGGGATGATCACAAAATCTTTTTCATGGTCGAACAAATTAATTGTAGTCAAGATTAAACTCCACTTTATCTAAAAGTAAATTAAAAAAAGAATGTAAACTCGATGCTTATTGTAATTGCAAAGTGAACAGTTCTAGGCATGAAATAAATCCTTGAAATAATCGGTAATATTGCCTACTAACAAAGGCTTTAAGGATCAATTTACACAACAAAATCTATGATTTATTGCGTGATTTGCCAAGGTTAAATTTACATTAACTTAAGGTTAAAAGTTTGTAATAACTGTGCGATTGAAACTGCGATCGCTGCACCAATAGTTGTATTAATACCATTGACAAGCTCATTGGTAAGCCAGTCGTATTTTTCTTGCAAAGTAGCGCCGATCAAGCTTTCGATATTTGTGGCTATGAAAGCAGCGATCGCACACCAAAGCAGATCCCAAGGACTAGTTAATAGTCCCACCGCCCAACCAAATGCTGCCATTAATAGCGAACCGATAATTCCTGCGATCGTGCCTTCTAGGCTGACCGCACCCTCTGTGCCTGCGGCAACTGGTTTCAGCGTAGTGATCAAAAATGTACTTTTACCGTAAGCTTTGCCAATTTCGCTAGCAGTCGTATCCGCAAGTTTGGTGCTAAGGCTAGCTACTTAGGCTAATAACCAAAGCGGATTTGGTGCGATCGCTTGCCCGATCGCACAGACAGCACCCGTCGCCGCTGATCCCCAAAGATTTTCGGGTCCCCTTGCGCCATCGCGCTTTTCAGCAATACCTTTTGCTTCTTTGATATCTTTGCCGATGCGAGTTACCCCCGAACCGACGATCAGATAGCTTAAAATAACGATATAGCCTTGCCATCCTAGACAGCCCCAGACCGTAATTCCCAAAGCCCATGCATGATATATGCCTGAGGTAGTCAAGACTTTACGTGGTAATAGTAAGGCGATCGCACCGAGAAGCGTATTAAGGGCGATTGCGATCAACCAACCCTGTGAAATGGGGAAACTATTTAACATAGAAGTCAATCTTAAAAGTTAGTAAGGTGGGCATTGCTCACCCTACTACTCAACATACTACGGAGTGAAAATAATGACAGAAGCAATTGAGTTGTTTTGGGGAAACTTAAGTGGTTTTATGGTTTGGAATCTTTTCTTAGCTATAATTCCCTGCGCACTTAGCTTTATTTTATTTGCGAAGCGATCGCCAAAACGATTACCTTTAAATCCGATCTGGTGGTTCGGCTTAGTAATTTTCATTTTGTTTCTGCCCAATGCACCTTATATCACCACCGATATTATTCATTTTGTGGATGATGTCCGAGAGCCAAACGTCTCTGACAACGGTGTGATTTTTGTCTTAATCCCCCAATATATCGCTTTTATAATATTAGGGTTTCAGTGCTACGTCACTTCAATCATGAAGTTCATTAAATATTTAGGTTGGCTGAAAATCATTAAAAATACAACTTGGCTTGAAATAAGCTTAAATTTTATCTGCGCTTTTGGTGTGTATTTGGGAAGATTTAATCGCTTAAATAGCTGGGAACTGTTCACCCATCCCCTACATGTTATTCGTACTACGATTTACAACTTTGTAAACCCTAATTTTCTCTTTGGCACAATTCTATTTTTTATAACCTTTACTGGGCTTTATTACATTTTCAAATGGATTAATATCTCGCTCGTCTTCTACTGGCACAATCGCTCTAACCAAGTTTCGGTATAACCTGTATGAAAGAGCATCAGTTCGATCTCTCGATCTCCCTCGGTGATTATGCCCATCAGGTGATTCACCAAAATTTCCATAAGGTTGTAGATCAGGAAAAATCTGTTTTTAAAGATCAAGAGATTGAACCGTTGCATCAGATGCGAGTGGGAATGAGGCGATTGCGAACCTCTATTCAATTATTTGATTATGCGATCGCCCTACCTAAAATAGTTAACAATTCGTCGATTGGAAAAATCGCCAGAAATTTGGGAGAAACGCGAGATCTGGATGTCCTACAACAGGAACTGCTTAATCGTTATCAACCTTTATTGTCCAAAGAAGAAGAGCCTAAGTTCGCTAAAGTCGTCAAGCATTTGCACCAGAAACGCAATCAGAGTTTTCTGAATTTGAAAAAAACACTGAATGGCGATCGCTATCAAGCCCTCAAGCAATCAATTCAAGATTGGTTAGTTCAACCCACCTATAAAACAATGGGTAGTTTATCCGTCTTAGAAATTTTGCCAGATTTGCTATTGCCATTGATTTGTAGACTTTTTTTGCATTCAGGCTGGCTAGTTGGTACAACCATTCAGTCAAGCAAAGTTTCATTGATATCCATTGAGGATACCGCAGAGTTAAATCAGCAATTAAGAAAATTTGGTAGTGATTTGCATGACTGGGTGTGACCAGAATTTGATGTACTAATTTAGAGAGAGAAGCCATAGCGATTGATTTTATCCCAGAATTGCTGCCATCGACTGTTGGTATAGCTCAAAGTTCTAAGACTCAAAACGATAGAAGCGCCCTTGTCTTTCCAT
>JANNDZ010000248.1:0-4870 GCA_031378395.1 Pseudanabaena sp. OTE_75_metabat_487_sub | reverse complement strand
TTCTTCCTCCTCCTTGTTGGCGTTTTCGCTCTTTGTCTGGCTTGTTTAGACTTTGCCGATATGCTTCATCAAAGCTTGATTCCAACGCTTTAAATGCTTTGAGGTTTAGTCCTGTCATTGCCCTCACTAGCCGTTCTTGCTGGAGGATGCGTTCTATGTTTAACATCTGCTCTTCGCTTTTGACAATGTTTTTATTTTATACTATTTCCCAACAGGTCTAATGTAATTACAAAAAAATAATAACTTAATCATTATTGATTAGCTGTAGTCTCTTCATAAATTAATTTTAGCTAAATAACAGAGGTGTTGAATATTTTCTTAAACAACAAATAGAGGAGGTGCTAAACACCTCCTCTATTTGTTTAGACTTCACCCATTGCTACCATCTGGATTGCACGGGGCATAGCAGGATCGAAACCTCCCATATCCCAAGAATTAGGATCTTTGGGATCGACTAGCGAGAGCTGATAGGGAGCTAAGGTCACATAGATCGCCTTCGCATTAGCATTCACCTTGCGGCGATACTCAGCCAAGGCTTCACTAGGATGACGACGACCTGCCCAAGATTCAGAATCAGTCCAGAAGCAGAACACATCCGCATAGAACTTATTCTTAATCGCCCAGTCATAAGCCACCGAGGCATCCGTACCACCGAAGTTTTGGTTCGATGCTTTCTGCATTGCCGATGTGAAGGAATCTTTTTTCGTGATTCCCAAATCGCGGAAGTCGGTCGCAAATCCACGGATCGCATAGTTGGTTTCCGCCTTCACCGTTGCCAAAGCCATCGTTGCCGCAATTTCGCAGCAGGTCAATCCAATAGAACTTACGGTGTAGTAAGCCATCGAACCCGACACATCGATCGCATGGAGGAAAGTCGCACCCGTAGGCGCGATCGCATCGAAGGACATTTCCAGAGCAGTTTCTAGAATATCGACAATGCGAGGAATTGGTTCCCAAGTCTTTTGGCTACGTCCGAGCGCACCACCAGACTGATAGGTCTTGAGAGCTTTCAAAACATCAATGGGGTGAATTCGTCCCTTCTTGAGGCGATCGCGATTGTTCAATACATTGGCAACACGCTTCAAGTTATCCTTGTTTTTCGCTGTCAAGACACCAAGTTCTGTTAAAGAACCAAGGTTCCGCAATAGCGCACCGATAGGCATTTCGTTAAAGAGCAACTGCCATGCACGCACATCCATCTGTCCGATGGGAGCCGCCATTTCATGGGTGAGTTTACCCTTGGCGATCGCTTCATGGGTTTTGTCAGGATGAAGCTTTAGCCATTCATACCACCAGATTTGCGCTAACGCATCCGATGGAAATTGGGTCGGAAGTTCATCCCAACCCTTGACCACCCATTGATAGAGCGCTTGTTGATCGTCAGTTTCAGGCTTAACGTGAAACAAACGCAACGCATCACGGTGCGAGAAGCCTTGCCGTTGTTGGTACTTCAGCAATTGATAGGCTAGCGCCTTGGTGTCGGGATTGGAGAGCCATGCCTTACCGCTTTCACGAATGACTTTACCGAAGCCACGCATGGACTTGGTGTAGTTCATCCACTCATAGAAGTGGCTACCCGTGCGGACAACTTGAGGAAAGATTTCCATAAAGTTCCGTTTCGCTGCTTGGCTGTCACCCATCGATAGCAAGACTAGAGCCAGAATGGGAGCGCTGTTATTCACCGCCCGACCATCGCTAGCATAGAGAATTTCGCTCGCCACGCGATCGGCATCTTCGGCGGCACATTTCTGCACCGTATCGATGAAATCGGCGGACAGTTCGTGCTTGCCAGCGTAGTAGGTGCTTTGAGCCGTACCAATCAGCAAGCAACGACGCAACATGCGCCAGATACCTGCATCAAAGGCAAAGCCACCCGATCTCCCTTGGAGCATTTCGGCTTCACGACCTGCGATCGCTTGAGTCTGAGGAGTACCTTTGGGTTTCTGGAATAAGAATTTATAAGACATGACATTCTCCGTCCCGTAAGGGAAAGTTAAAGAGAACTTCCTTCGCCTCGACCAAAGAGAAGGATATTTTTAAAATTTTGAATGCACTTACAGTGCATTCAAAATTTTAAAAACCTAAAAGCTTCTAGCTTTTAGAAGGGGGTGGAATGGGACTCGAACCCACATCTCGCGACATAAAGGGGGGAATCGTTAAAAGCGATAACCTTAAAGTCTGCGTCCCCTGCGGGCAAAAGTGCGTTCTACCAGTTGAACTATCCACCCCAAAATTAGGGTAGAGCTAAAGAAGTAGCAATTTTGAGTAATGAAGTGTCACACTACGCGCAACACTCCATTAATTCTTTAGGACTACCGATTTGGAACTTTGATTTTTTGCTTTGTTAAGGAAAGATGGTAACCCGCAGGCAAAACATCTAGTTTAGGAAGGGATTTTGGGATTTGAACCCAATCACCTCATGGAGGTGATGCAACCAAAGCGATAACCCTCGCCAATTCGTCCCTTGAATTAATGTGTGGTGCGAAGCACCACACATTTTTATCTTGGGCAAAGAGAAGTTTCGATTGCGATCGCATAACTATCTCTCCAAAACATTACTCAAAATCAAACTCCCAATTGACGGAGAGGGACTCGAACCCCCGACACTTGGCGTTTCAGGCGATAACCCTAAATCTGCGACCTTTGCAGGTAAGTGACGAAAAAGGATGTTTTCAATGCTCTACCACTGAGCTACCCGTCAATATTTAGCGAATTTAAATTTTGCTGTAGACAAAATTCAAATTCAAAACAAGAGTTTGGATTTGTGGACAGATGCTACCTGCGAACAAGCAGCATCTGTTTGGGAGCAATAACCCTGAATGCTTCAGCCCATAAAGGCAAGTCAGTGCATAAAGGAATTCAGCAGTTCGCGAGGCTGCATCTCCTTTCCTAATTGCTACACAATTACTTTAGTAGTACTTGTAACATCAATCAGGTTAGGTGTTCTACGCGCTTGAACTACGCTGCACTACATTTATACTACACGTACTACAAGAATGCAATAGCGATCGCACATTTATTTAGCCAACTCTTTTTCTATCGTAAAACCCAGTGAAATTTAAAAAATTTCACTGGGTTTTACGGCAGCACAAAGCGCTGTACTTTCTATTGTTCACTACACCCCAAAGGGATCGCAATTATTTTTACTCTTTAGTTGGTTGATAAATGCGGATGCGCCCACTCTAAATGATCCAAAGATTTCCTGTGATATTCTCACGCTGTAATGCTCGCTTCTCCATAGGCAATGCAAGCATAAATGTCTTCTGGTTGTAGTTGGGGATATTCTTCTAGTAGTTCAGGGATGCTAGTACCACTGGCGAGAAAGTCGAGAATTAGGGATACCCAGATGCGATGTCCGCGAATACAGGGTTTACCAAAACAAATATTAGGGTTAATCGAGATTCGGTTTAGAAGTTCTTTTTGTTTCATAACTTTTTTTTGTTTTAAGCATCAAATGCGATCGCCATAATGATCATCTTTTTATAGTGGTTATATTTTATATCGTCTATCACTAAATCTACAGTGCGATCGCCTCTCATCAAACCCAAACGAGCCTCAATGATCGCGTTGGGACTAAACAATCGGCGATCGCTCTTGCTTGAGGATGCTGATTATGATGAGCATTCGCTGTCAATGTTGCAGAAAATTGCTGACGCTCTCAATCAGAAGGTGGAGATTATGCTCCTTGAGACAAGTTTGGCGTAGTTGCTGTTTTAGTTTTCAGGAAATTAAGGGCGATCACTGCATCTTTCAATCTCTTACACTGAATTTTGAATTTCTAATTCTATTAGTCCATTTGTTAGTGCCTCAAATGAATTTGCTTTTGCACATAAAATTCCAATATTCACATCAGACGCAAAATAATCAGGTTCCCATGATTGAAGTTTTAAAGAATTACTGAGAACTAAGATAGAGTTTGGGCGTAATTGAGTTTGAATTTGTCGCCGATATCTATATTCTGATAATTGTCCAACTCCCAACCTAATGCGTGGTCTAAAGTTCTTTCGGCTAATTGTCTTAACTTCAAAGATGGTTTCCGTACCATTTTTCTCTGCGAGGAGATCAACCGAGTTAGGATCATCAGAAACATTGTAAGAAAGACTTGTTAATCTCACTGCAAGTCGTGCAACTATTTCCTGATGTTGACGGGTCTTCTCAAGTCGTGTCATTCTTCCCTGAATTACATTTTCAACATTAACAGAATCATCTATATCTGATATCTCAGGAATACTGGGAATAAAAGGTCTAAGATTAATTTCTATGATTTCTGGAACTATATTAGAATTATCAATCTCATCGGATTCTTTAGAATCTGGATAGTTATCAGATAAATACTCTGAACCAATCAATTCATCTGGTGTAACCCACTGAGATTCAATACTTGGACTTCCAAAAAATCCATACCACGATATAGCATTTTCAATTTCAGATGAGCTTTGTGGCATCCAGAAATTTACTGGATCAGAATGAAAATCCAAAACATCCTGAAGTTGTTCAATCTGATTCACTACTTGAGGTGACAAAAACAGACTATTACGCTCTTTAACCGCAAAGTCACTTTGTCCTAAGAACTGAAACCACTCTTGCACATCTCGAAGTCTACGGGTATCCACATCAAATGTCTCAGACGTTTGTCTGAGAGATATTAGTCTTGCGTAAGAACCGCGCCAGTCACTATTACAAATAGTAGGGACAAGTGCTAAAAGGCACTCACGAGTATCTATAGTGGCGGGTGTGACCAGAATTTGATGTACTAATTTAGAGAGAGAAGCCATAGCGATTGATTTTATCCCAGAATTGCTGCCATCGACTGTTGGTATAGCTCAAAGTTCTAAGACTCAAAACGATAGAAGCGCCCTTGTCTTTCCAT
>JANNDZ010000239.1:0-5131 GCA_031378395.1 Pseudanabaena sp. OTE_75_metabat_487_sub | reverse complement strand
CTTCACAATCCGTTCGTTGATTCTGCCCACGATCTCTAGGTTCAATCGTTTCCGAAAATGTACCATCATGCTTGCTTCAAATGGGGCTTTGTCGCTGTACTCTGACAAGCCTAGGAAGTATTGTAAATATGGGTTCTCGCGGATCTGTTCTACGGTCTCTTCGTCGCTTGTTCCTAATTTCTCTTTGATGATCAGTGCTCCCAGTGCCATCCGAAATGGCTTTGCTGGCGCTCCTTGTCCTTGGCTAAATTGTTCTGCATATTCACTCTCAAATTGTTCCCACGGTACTAGTTCCGCTAATCTTACCCATTGATTCTCTCCTGGCAGTTTGCCGCCAAATGGTAAGTAGAAATTCTCGAATGATAGCTGTCCCGTGGGAGATTGTCGGTACATGAAATTTTATTTGTGCAAGGGTTTTCTTATCTTTTCCTGCTTTTTCTTGCATTTTATCAGTTTTCGATCTCCTTGAAAACCATTGCTTGTATGCTTTTCTTTCTTTTTCAGTAAGCCCTACTTAATTTTGACACACTCACACTAATCTGAAGTTACCTCTACTTTCTTTATGGGTGTTTAACCCAAGGCGGTGTAAAGGCTCTGATCCCCTATTCCTTTCGGACTGGTTTCTCAGAAACGAACCGCACCACGTATCCTGTAGCTACCCCCTTTTCTTGAATGATGCAAGAGCTCAGTTAACCTACTTTTTCGTTCCAATGCTACTCAACCCCCTACATTACCTCCTGTAACCACCCAAATACACTCTATTGCCAGCGTTCCAAACTCTTTCCAGCCCCAAATAGATATCCTACAAATTCACCTGATGACCAGCTAATAAAGAATATAAAAATGTATGGAAATGCCGTTATAAATTCAAATACATATCGTTTGCGAATAAGAACTAATTTAATAATTCGACTCATTTGTATGAATGGTAAAACTAAAGTTAATCCTGTAAAAAGTATTCGCTTCATGGGCTGATTGACAAAACGCATACCAGCAAAGCCACGCCCATGATGAAAGGGTACATTTGAGATATTGGTAAATTCCCAAGAGTTACAGTTGTGTACAACCAATGTAGAGTCTGCTTTCAAACATTGCCCAGACTGCTGCAAAGCTAGGTGAGTAAATACTTCATAAAATCCCTCCTCACTGCAAGAATTCGTTTCCAGCAATTGATTTAAAGTGGTTCTCTTATAAGAAACATTGTTTCCTGGCAACACCTGAGCTATGCCCTCAAAAGGTTGCATGAAACGGGCATATTCACAAAAATAAACTCCCCAGTCTAGCCCTTTTAGGTATGCACTAGGTTCTACGGCTCCGCCGATCGCACCATCATAAGATTGATGAGCTTTTATAATTGATGAACACCAGTTTGAGCAAACGATACAATCATCTTCTAGAAGAGCAATAATTTCACCTTTGCTATGCGTAATTCCCAAAAGTCGCATTTTCGGAACTGTTTCTCCTTCAGTAGCAGAAATCCATTGCATTTGGTCAAACTGCTTTTGCAGAATTTGATATTCATCTGATTGGTTACTCAGACCTCGAATTACCAAAACTTCTACTTGCCCATCTTGAATTTGTGGCACTAAGGCTGTTAAACATTGTTCTAGTACAGACAGAGAATTGAAGGAAGGAATGATTACTGAGAGTTTGGGAGAAATATTCATTGGATTCATTCATGGTTTAAGCTAAATGCCGTTCACTGTCACCAGAACCGATCGCATAACCGATTACTTCCCCGATCGCCCAAGTGAACGTAAATATTATAAGGTAAGGCATAGCTAAACAGAACTTCTGTAAATAATGCTTGCGAATAAATATTTGCTTACTCAAGCGCAATAAAAGTAAAGGTGGCAATAGAGGAGCGCAGCAGAGATAGAATATTCGCCGTAGAGGTGACATGGTTGCATTTCGTTGACCCGCAAAGGCGCGGGAATAGTGATAACGCTCGGTAAGGAAGCCCCACAATGTGAAATGTTTTTTGTGAATCATCGAAATTGTCGAATCAGACCATAATATCTCTCCTTGGGTAGCCAGATAGTTATGAACAAAGGTTTCGCGGTAGCCCTGTTTCAGTTGGTCTAACATGGCTGTTAATGCATGGTGTTTATAGGAAACATTAGGTGCAGGAAGATCATGCACAATTCCATCAGGTCCAGGACTCATGAATTTACCGTATTCACAGAAAAATACAGCCCAATCTAAAAGGCGATCGGTCGCTCCATTATCGACTGTTCCGCCGATCGCTACAGCCGCATACTTTTGATGTGCCTGCCAAATTGATTCATACCAGTTAGGTGGTGGAATGCAGTGGTCTTCAGTAATAGCGATGATTTCTCCTTGAGCGGCACGGATCGCTGTGGCGCGGAGGACTGCTACGGTTTGAAATTCATTAAAAGCAATTAGTTTAACTTCTGGATATTCAGTCGCCACAAGATCTGTGATGGCAGTTCCTACACAATCGGCAACGATTACCTCAACAGAAATGTTGCCAACTTGCTGATGAAGTGCTTTCAAACATTCCTGTAAGTAAGATTGCCCATTGATAGATGCAATGATTATCGAAAGTTGCGGTATCATGATCCACTAATTAGCAACACTCTTATCTGTTGCATTGTATGACGATTAAGGGACTTACACAAAATAATCGATCCCAAAAACGTTGCGGCGGGCGTAGCTCGCCGCAACGTTTTTGGGTTGTATATGGATCATTTTTTCCTTGGAGTTCCCTTAAGTGATTAATTTACATGTAGCGCTGGTTGGCGCAGGACTAATGGGTTACTGGCACGGACATGCTGCCCATCGGGTCGGCGCGAAGATTGTGGCGATCGTCGATTCTGATTTATCAAAAGCGCAGGCTCTTGCCACACACTATCCTCAAGCTCAATTGTTCTCTAGTTTGGAAATCGCCTTGGCGACATGCTCTATAAATGTTGTCCATGTTTGCACGCCACTGAATAGTCATGTTGAATTAATTGAGATGGCGTTACAGGCGCAATGCCATGTCCTTGCTGAGAAGCCGTTAGCATTTTCTTTGCAAGAGACAGAATCACTCATCGCTTTGGCAAATAAACAGGGGCTAAAACTGAATCCAGTCCACCAATTCCCATTTCAAAGTGGTTTTCTGAAAATGATTGAGCAACGTCATCAGTTAGGTGACATCGTGCGTTTTACTTATACAACTTGCACTGCTGGAGGAATGAATAAAAGTGCGGAATTGCGTCGTTCGACTTTGTTAGAAATTTTGCCGCATCCGATCGCATTGCTGCATCATTTTTTTGAGGGTGATTTTGAAAGTTCTTTCGATCCAAACTCGTTGCATTTACTGCGATTCACCGACGAGGATTTAGAATTAACGGGGGAATGGAACAATACCAGCATTGCGATCGTGCTAAGTTTGCGCGGACGACCAACTTGCAATGAATTACGGATTATTGGCACAAATGGATCTGCTTATATCGATCTGTTTCATGGTTATAGATTATCGGAAACAGGGCTGGTCTCTCGTCAGGCTAAAATCATCAAACCGTTCAGTCTAGGTACTCAAATATTAGTCAATGCTGGCAGTAATTTGATCCGTCGAGCCTTGCGGAATGAATCGGCTTATCCCGGATTGCGGGAGTTAATCAAACGTTTTTATCATGCGATCGCAACAGATACACCTGCTCCGATTTCTAATACTGAAATTCTTACTGCTGCCCGTCTGTTCGATCTCTGTAAAAAAAATATTTAATCCGCATTTATTTAGCAGTGGATTCGTTTAATTTGCGATCGCTTTGACGATATGACAAATAGCCTTTAACCTCACCCAGCGACCAAGCACTCAGGAAAGTCACTAACCAAGGTAATGCTAGGATATACATCAGGAGCCAATCGGGACGTTGCTTGGGGATCCGTATCCCAATTCGCATAATTAAAAATGGCATTAAAGCAGGAGCAGCAATAATGCGCATTAATCTGCCTAAACCAGAAGTTTCAGGACGGGTTGAGCCATAGTGATAGCCATGTCGAAACCGCGATCGGCAGAAATGCCAAGGATTGTCGGTCTCGCCTAAACGGACTTCAATCGTTGATGAAAGATAAAGGGTTTCTCCCTGCTGTCGCAACTCATGATGAAAGAGCGTTTCCCAAAAGCCTTGATCGGAATTTTTCCAGCATTGATCTAGGGAAACTTTGCGGTAGGCGGCATTGTCTCCAGCGATTTCAGGTGCTATTCCTGCTATGACTGGGGGCATAAAAGCACTATAGCGAGTGAAGTAAACAGCCCAATCTCTTGGAGACAACTTAGCGGGTGGTAAAACTGCGCCGCCAAAACCTGCCGATGTCTTTTCACGGTTGGCGGTTTCGAGGATGCTAGCAATCCATTGTTCCGATGGAATACAGTGCGCCGTTGTAATCGCAATGATCGGTGCTTCTGCTTGCTGAATGCCCACTCCCCAGAGATGTGGAACTAATTGTTGCGTCTGACTCTGAATTAGTCTGACTGTGGGAAATTGGTTAGCAACAATCTCTGTAGTTCCATCGGTTGAGTCATCGACGACCAAAATTTCGATTGCTTGATCTTTGACTTGCTCTAGCAAAGACTGCAAACATGGAGCAATTGTGCTGTGGGCATTTTGAGTGCCAATGACAATGGAAAGAATAGGCGTTTGAGAAACAGTCATTGTTAAATAGTTCCTTACTTAACGAGGATTGACATTAATCTAGTAAAACAAGCTCAGTAAAACAAGCGATCGCAGCTTTTGCCAGTACCGAAGCAATAACCGACACATTCGCCCCAAGCCCAGTTACCAAATAGCAAAATTTGTAAAGGTAGGGTGAGTAAAAATTGTTTGCGATAACGGCGCTTGCGCCAATAACGTGTTCCCCATCGCCAGAGCAGCACAAACGGCAATAGCGGCGATGTCAATGCACGGACTAATCTTTCGATTGGCGAAAGATTTAAGGCACGCATTCCCGCAAAGCAGCGTCCGTGATCGAAGCGAGTCCAGAAAAAATCCCAAAATGGAATCGGTTTGTTTAAGTAGACAAGCATAGATGGGGACTGCCAAAGACTAGAATCATCTTGTTCTATGTCCCAATTTACAAAGGTTTTACAAAACTCTGAATGCTTAGGATTGTCGCCTGTAAA
>JANNDZ010000217.1:0-6875 GCA_031378395.1 Pseudanabaena sp. OTE_75_metabat_487_sub | reverse complement strand
CCTGTGGCGATCGCTAAAAAAGCGAAATCATTCCATGAATGATCACCCACAAACACACCTAAGCAGTCATGTAACTGTACAGATAGCTCTCTGCCTAGTTCCCATGACTGCTGCTTATGAATGATATAAATTTGAGAATTGCGATCGGAGTTTGGGTTAATTTCCGCGATCGCAAGCTCTAATTTGGTAGTCGTTGTATGTAAAGCAAGGGCAAAACTTGTGGTCATGATCTGGAGAATGCTGGGATATAATCACCAGAATTCAAATTAGAATTTATTGCCACCAGAGCCAGTATCAGCAGCGCCAGTGTCGGCTGCTCCAGTATCCGCAGCTCCATTGGATTCAGAATCTTCTGGATCATTATAGCTGCCCATTGGTCTTCTACGTCCAAAGCGACCCATAGGGGTGCGCTTACGAAACTTACGCGCATACGCTTGGTTGCGAAGAGCTTTTTCTTTTTTCTGATTGCGGCGCTTAGCCATTTTAACCTACTGTACCCCTAGAGATTGAGTCTATTTAAGCTAACACAAAACGCGCGTCTCTAAAACCCAGAAAATTAGCGACGTGAAGTGCTGCCAATTTTCTAGGTTTAGTCGATCCATTCGTTTTCTAGTTTTTGCTCGCGAAGCAAAATGCGATCAAAACCCTCGCTGAGGGTGGGTGGGCTATAGGCTAGGGTGCGATACATCTCTACTACAACATCTTCAGGGACTGTGCGATCGCGCATATCATTTCGTGACAGACAAATCCAAAGTGGGACATCTAGCCAAATACCCGTAATTGGCTTAAAACCGTGTTCTTTGGAAAGGTCAATAATATTTTTACGATATTCGCGCTTATAGTTTGTGGCATCATATATTACAGATTGTTGCGATTTCGCTGCATTAGCAAATGACTGTTGCACCTGCGCCCAAATTTCTGCCCAGTCTCCCTGTATTTCGGCTGATCCATAGAGTGATGCTCGAATCAGATCGGGGCTGATTAGTTGGGTTTGCCCATGGGTGAGGCTGCTACTATTCTGATGAGAAGTCTGATTAGAAGCACGCAACAACTTCTCAGCGAGGCTAGATTTGCCACTCGCGGGGACACCAATCAGGATAATTACACTTGCCATGCGATCGCGATAAAAAGCTAAATAAGTTTTTTAACTATGCAGCAACTTTAGGATTTTTAGCACCTGCGGTGCTAAAAATTACTAATCCTCATTATAAAAATTGGTTTTGTTGAAAGTCCACCGAAGGTGGATTTTCAACAAAACCAATTTTGGGGTTTGCTGTGCCTTTGGCACAGCAAACCCCAAAATTGGTTTCATAATGTGAATTGCTGGCTGAAAATCCTAAAATTGCTGCTGATACTAACAATCCTAAAATAACTCTAAAAAAAAATATGTCCACTCTTTACGATTTCAAGATTACTAACATAGATGGTCAACCAGTCGATCTCGCTCAGTACAAAGGTAAGGTTGCCTTGGTTGTCAACGTTGCCTCTAAATGTGGCTACACTAAGCAGTACAAGGGACTAGAATCTCTTTATCGTGAATACAAAGACAAAGGCTTTGAAATTCTCGGTTTTCCTAGTAATGACTTCGGCGCACAGGAGCCAGGGACTGAAGCAGAAATCAAGAGCTTCTGCTCTCTCACCTACGATGTCACCTTTGATATGTTCAGCAAGGTCAAGGTAAGCGGCAGTGGTATTGCCGATACTTATAAGTACCTCACTGAGACCACAGGTAGCCAAGTGCAGTGGAACTTCAATAAGTTTCTAGTCGATAAAGAAGGTAAAGTCGTGAAATACTACCCTTCCAGCGTTGCACCTGAAGATGCGGCACTACGCAAAGATATCGAAGCACTTTTGGGCTAAGTTTTGTAAATAGAGGGCGGTACTATGGGCCGCTCTTTATTTATTAGAAGTGTTTAAGCTCACATAGTAATGACCTATACTTCGGTAATCTAGTAGTCAAGTGATTTTACAACAGCCGATATCTTTGCTCCTATGACCAGAATAAAAAAAGATTTAGCCAAAAAAGATCTAGAAGTTGACGTGATCGAAACGATTACTGAGTCGATAGGAATCTCAGAATCTATCCCAGAAGAAATTGACGAGCAAGATGAAAAGTCAGTTGATCGTGCCATGTATTTTTTTAATCGTGAACTTAGCTGGATTGCTTTTAATAAGAGAGTTTTAAGTGAAGGGATTGACTCGCGCACATCATTACTAGAAAGAGCTAAGTTCTTTGCAATTTTTAGCACTAACCTTGATGAGTTTTTTATGGTTAGAGTGGCTAGGGTTAAGAAAAAGTTTGCAGAGCAGATGGAGATTATCTCTGATGATGGACTTAATCCAGAAAGGCAGTTGCAAGTAATTCGTGAGGCTCTTGTGCCATTGGTCACGATGCAACATGAATTTTTCGAGAACACCCTGCGCCCAGAATTACATAAGCATGGAGTTAAGCTCCTTGACTACAAGGATATCGATAAGAAACATCAGCGATATCTCAAAACCTATTTCCAAGACAAGCTATTTCCTGTTCTCACGCCACTAGCCGTCGATCCTGCGCATCCATTTCCCTACATTTCTAATCTCAGTCTCAATTTGGTCGTAATCGTGCGCGATCGCGACACTAAGGAAAAGAACTTTGCAAGAGTAAAAGTACCAAATGTATTACCACGCTTTGTCAAAATCCCTGAAACTGACGATCATACTTTTGTGCCGTTAGAACAGGTAATCGCCCATAACCTTGATGCGTTATTTCCTGGAATGGAGATTGTCAGTTATTATCCATTTCGGATTACCCGTGATGCGGAGCTTGACATCGAAGAAGAAGAAGCAGATGACTTGATTTCGGCTTTGCAAGAAGAATTGCGTAAGCAGAAGTTTGGCTCGGTGGTGCGGATGGAAATCGCTAGCGATATACCGCCAGAGATCCGTAAAGAGTTGATTGAGCAATTAGGAATAACTGAGGCTGATGTTTATGATATCCCTGGGCTAATTGGTTTGGGAGGTCTCATGGCGATCGCTTTTTTGCCAATGCCTGAGCATCAGGATAAACCTTGGAAATCTGTAACTCATCCACGCTTGAAACAAGGAGATGAAGATGGCAAGAACATTTTTGACATCATTAGCGAAGGTGATTTTTTAGTTCATCATCCTTATCAGTCTTTCACTACAACAGTACAGCGGTTTATTGAAGAAGCGGCAAATGATGACAATGTGCTTGCGATCAAGCAAACTCTCTATCGCACATCGGGGGATTCGCCCATTGTCCATGCATTAATACGGGCGGCGGAGAATGGTAAGCAGGTAGCGGTGTTAGTAGAGCTAAAAGCGCGATTTGATGAGGCGAATAACATTCTCTGGGCAAAGAAGCTAGAAAATGCGGGAGTGCATGTGGTCTACGGGCTAAAAAACCTCAAAACCCATACTAAGACAGCTCTGGTGGTGAGACAAGAAGGCGATCGCCTAGTACGTTATGTTCATATTGGTACTGGTAATTACAACCCAAAAACAGCGAGATTTTACAGCGATCTAGGCATTTTTAGCTGCAATGATAATTTGGGTGCAGATTTGACAGATTTGTTCAACTACCTGACTGGTTATTCCCGTCAGCGTGACTATCGCAAGCTGCTAGTTGCGCCTGTGAATATGCGCGAGAAATTCTTAAAACTGATCCATCGCGAAATTGAACATCAAAAACAGGGCTATCCCTCTTACATCATTGCTAAAATGAACTCGCTAGTTGATCCTGAGATTATCTCGGCTCTGTATGAGGCTTCGCAAGTCGGTGTAAATATTGATCTGATTATTCGTGGTATCTGTTGTGTTCGTCCTAAGGTGAAGGGATTAAGCGATCGCATCAGGGTAATCAGCGTAATCGGGCGCTTTCTAGAACATTCACGCATCTTTTATTTTAGTAATGGCGGCGAAGAGCAGGTATATATCGGAAGTGCTGACTGGATGCCGCGTAATCTTGATGCAAGGGTTGAAGTAATCACCCCTATTGAGGAAGGTTCTCTAGTTAAGGAACTGAAACAGATTCTGGAAATTATCCTAGCCGATAATCGTCAAGCTTGGGATCTTAAAGCAGATGGAACCTATATTCAGAGATTCCCCAAGGATGGAGAGCCAGAAATGAGTTCGCAAAAGCACTTCATGTCTCAAGGGCGACCTGAATTCGCATAATAAAAAAGGCTCCCTTTGGGAGCCTTTTTTATTATGCGAATTCCTTTGGTTTTACACCTAATTTTTGGAACATCTCCGCATCATTTTGCCAATCTGGATTAGCAGTCGTGAGTAGTTTCTCACTTGAGAAGATGGAATTTGCACCTGCGAGGAAGCAGAGAGCTTGATCGGAAACGCTGAGCCGATCGCGTCCTGCGGAAAGTCTCACCACGGCTCTGGGCATTAGGATTCTCGCGGTTGCGACCATGCGCACTAAAACCAAAGGATCGATCGCCTCAAGATCGCCAAATGGAGTTCCCGCAACGGGAGATAATGCGTTAATTGGCACTGACTCAGGTTGTGGGGTGAGGTTAGCTAATGTGTGCAAAAGATCAATGCGATCGCTGTCAGTTTCGCCCATGCCGACGATGCCGCCACAACAAACTTGAATACCTGCATCAGCCACATGCTGAATCGTTTCGAGGCGATCGCGATAGGTTCGAGTCGTAATAATTTCGGGATAGAAACTTTCGGAAGTATCGAGGTTATGGTTATAGGCGGTTAAGCCTGCTTTGGCTAAACGCTGAGCCTGATCTGGGCGCAACATTCCCATGGTTACACAGGCTTCCATTTCCATCCCTGCTACGGCTTCGACCATTTGCAAGACCCGTTCAAACTCTTCTCCATCAGGTGCATTGCGCCATGCTGCTCCCATGCAAAAACGAGTTGCACCATGCTGTTTTGCTTCTTTTGCTTGGCTAATCACTTCATCCAAGGGCAACAGCGGATAAGTCTCTACCCCCGTCGGATAGCGAGCACTTTGCGGACAATATTTACAATCTTCAGGACAACGACCTGATTTGATATTTGATAATGTGCACATCTGCACAGCATCAGTTTGATGATATTGCCGATGTATTGATTGTGCCTCAAAAACTAGAGACAGCAATGGTTTATGGTAAATTTCGGTGACAGATTCAAGGGAAATCAAAAGAGTATTTATGCTTACAACATAATGATAGCGATCGCCATTGTACTGTGAAGCAATACCGCTTGGGAGCGTGATCGCAATACTTCTTTATGTGAGAGTGCGCCCCTGCGGGGCGCACTCTCACATATTTAAATACTTAAAACGGGTTTACAAGCCTCTATTGTCTGTTCATAATAATTTTGTAATTGTCGCGTGGCAGCATCCCAGCCCCACTTTTCAGCTTCTAAACGGGCTTCGATGCACATATATTCATTACGATTTTGCAAAAGATTTTGAGTTGCCAAGGTCAAGCCATTGCTGTCATTAGGCTCAAATAAATATCCATTAATGCCATTGGTGACAATGTCAGGAATTCCCCCTGAATTTGCGGCAACAACTGGACAACCAGCCGCCATTGCTTCGAGCAGAACTAAGCCCAGAGTCTCAGTACGTGATGGGAATAAAAAGGCATCACTTGAAGCAAAAGCTGCGGCAAGATCATCACCACGTAAATAGCCCACAAAATTGGTTTTAGTATCTGCAAAAATCTTCTCTAGCTCCTGACGATAAGGCCCATTTCCAACTAGGGCAAGGCGACTATTGGGGATCGCTTCTAGTACTGGCAAAATTTGCTGAATTTCTTTCTCGGCAGAGAGTCTGCCAACGTACAGAAATAGAATTTCTTCGGGATGTCCTTGGGTGAGGCGCGATCGCATTTCCGCACATTTAAATTTTGGATGAAACTGCACCGTATCGACACCACGCTGCCAAAGATCGAGCCTCTCGACACCATGCGATCGCAGTTCATCAATCATCACGGTCGAGGTACAAAGATTAAGTGCTGCTTGGTTGTGAGTATTTTTGACCAATTCCCACATCACGCCCTCAAGGAATCCCAATCCATAATGCTGCAAATATTGGGGTAAATGCGTGTGATAGGAAGCCATAAGCGGATAGTTCATCGATTTTGCATAATATAGCCCAGCCATGCCCAAAATTGCAGGATTCACAATATGCACAATGTCAGGCTTAAATTTCTCAAGAGCATTACCGATTGAGGGGCGTGGTAAAGCTACTTTTAGTTCTGGATATAGAGGAAAGTCAAAGGCTGATACACCATATATTTCTGCCCCACAATATTCTTTAAGCCCACCATCGGGCGAAAACACCAATACTTGGTTACCGAGCTTGACCAGATATTCGACGGTATATTTGAGGCGAGTAACAATGCCATCAATTTTTGGCAAAAATGTCTCGGTAAATATGGCGATACGCATAGTGATGACTGTACGGGATCGATTGCTGTGGGCTGACAGCATCATACTATGGCAGGTAATCTCCTATACAAATAAATAGTCAAATCCTGTCGATGGCATGAATTATTCACGGAAGATCTGCGGTCATGTCTGGCATAGTCACGCTCGACAACAAGCCAAAAAAGCCAAAAAACAGTTAGGGAACTCCTAGGGGAAAATCTTTCTCATCGTTCAGTAACTACTTTAAACTTAAATTATTTGGATTAAATATTTATAAATATTTGCTTACTCCCTTCCCAGTCAAGAAATAGCTATGCGCGGCTTCGCCGCGCATAGCTATTTCTTGGTTTTATATGTCTATTTCTTTGGTGGGAAGGGATTACAGCGTTTTCTAGCCGAGGAAAGCGATAATTACAATAATCTCGAAAAAGAGGGTTCTGATCAAGCAGAGCCACTCCTTTTTGGGTATGGATTTGTTGATTGTACGGGAA
>JANNDZ010000185.1:0-3669 GCA_031378395.1 Pseudanabaena sp. OTE_75_metabat_487_sub | reverse complement strand
TTAATTTTCATTCCTTACAGCAAAAATTTTTTTTAAAGTGTTGCTTTGTAACACTCTAAAAAAACTTCTTGATTCGGGTTTGAACGCAAAGCGCTGTAAAAATTGGTTTCATAACTGACAATCGCTATACAATTTAAATCTGTATACCTATGGACATAAATTTATAGATGTCTTTTCAAGATCTACGCAAACGATTTTTGCTAAGTAACATCTCGCTTTATTGGATGTTGCTTGTACCGTTTGTGACACAAATTATCGGGACTGTAGGTCTGGTAGGCTATTTGTCCTATCGCAGTAGCGAGTCGGCAGTCGATAAAATGGCAAATCAGGTAATGAGTGAATTAGGCGATCGCATCGAGCAGAACCTTATTAATCATCTCCGCAAGCCAACTGAAATCAACCGCAATAACGCTGCTAGTATCAAGCTGGGAATTCTAAACTGGCAAAATTTGGCAACCGTAGAAAAATATTTCTGGCAACAATCGCAGATCTTTGCTGAAGTATCTGCAATTGCGATCGCTAATGAGCAAAAAGAAATTCTCATCGTAGAAAAATTAGATGATGGTTCTCGTGCGATTCGACTAAGAGATAAATCAACTAATAACATATGGGATAACTATTTAGCTGATAGTGACGGCAAGCGCATCAAGCTGCTCAGACGATCAACTACATATGATCCTCACAACGACCCGCCGAATAATCCTTGGTATGGAAAAACTAAAAATGCAGGGCGATCGCTGTGGCAGATTAATGTTTCTTTGGCAAACCCGAATAAGCCTTCATTGATTGTGGTTAACTTTTTACCATTCTTCGATCGCGACAATAACTTTCAGGGTGTTTTGGGAGCTTCGATATCGCTGACCCGATTAGGAGATTTTCTCCAGAAACTCAAGATTGGGAAAACAGGACAAGCCTTTATCATTGATCGCAATGGACAGATGATTGGTATGTCAACAGGGGAGATTCCTTTTCGTCAGGGTACATTGACACCATTAATGCAAGACAAAGAGAATCTCGCTAAAAATGTCAATCCTGATCATCGGAGGCTAAGCGTTTTTGATAGCCAAAATACCACAACCCAAATAACCGCAAATTATCTAAAAGAACGTTTTGGTCGCTTAGAGAGTATTTCTGAACATCAAAATTTTCGATTTGAGAAGGATGGTATCCGATATTTTGCGCAGATTGCACCGCTAAAAAATGAAGTTGGATCTGAAGATTTAGATTGGCTCTCAGTAATCGTGATCCCAGAATCTGACTTTATGTCCGAGATTCAAACAAATACTAATTGGACAATTCTTTTCTGTGGACTGATTATGTTTGTTGCCATTGGGATGGGGGTACTCACAGCCCGATGGATTTCTCGTTCAATAGCTAAAGGCGATCGCAACCAACTAGAAATTACACTCATTGAGAATGAGTCAAGATTAGAAGCATTTCTAAATAATATGCCTGCTATTAGCTATATCAAAGATCTAGATGGTAAGTATTTAAATGTTAATAGAGAATTTGAACGGGTATTGAAAATTACTCAAGCGGAAATGTTTGGCAAAACTGATTACGATTTTCTACCTATAGAAGTTGCCGATAGTTTGCGGGCTAACGACCGTCAAGCAATCTTACAAAAATCCACAATTCAAGTCGAAGAAAGCGTAGAATTCCCTGATGGAATTCACACTTTTTTTGCCACTAAGTTTCCGCTTCGTGATTTACAAGGCAATATTTATGCCATGGCTGGCATCTCTATAGATGTTAGCGATCGCAAACAAACTGAAAGTGATCTTCGAGAAAGTCAAGCCGATCTCAAAACTGCATATACCGAACAAAATACTCTGTTTAATGCCCTAACTGATGTAATCTTAGTGCGCAACGCAGAGGGGCGTTGCCTCAGAGTAGCTCCGACCAAAGGCGTGAATCTAAAGGGAACGCAAGAGGAAGTTTTAAGCAAGCCAATTCAAGAAGAATTGCCGATAGAGGTAGCAAATCTTATTTTGCAGACTATTCATCAAGCCTTAACTACCAAGCAAATGGCAAGTTGTGATTATATTTTAGAAATTGATAGTAGAGAAATATGGTTCTCTTCCAATATTTCACCCTTAACTGAAGATACAGTTATCCAAATCTCAAGGGATATCACTGAACGGAAGCTTTCAGAAATAGCTTTAGCAAAAGCGAAGGAAGATGCAGAAGCAGCTACTAGAGCCAAGAGTGAGTTTTTGGCTAACATGAGTCATGAAATTCGCACGCCGATGAATGGAGTCTTGGTGATGGCGCAGTTACTCGCCACTACCGAACTTACAGAAGATCAAGAAGAATTTGTCCAAACTATTCTCGAAAGTGGTGATGTCCTTTTAGCGGTCATCAACGATATTCTTGATTTTTCTAAAATTGAATCAGGGATGCTAAAAATAGAGCAAAGAGAATTTGTCTTAGCCGAGGTCTTAAGTTCAGTTTGCAATTTAATGAATGGTCAAGCCAAAGACAAAAAAATTGAACTGCAACATACAATCGATTCTCATTTGCCTTTAAAGGTGATCGGGGATAGCTCTCGTTTGCGTCAGATTCTAATCAATCTAATTGGGAATGCGATCAAATTTACACCGCAGGGCAAGGTATCGGTCGCGGTTAGTGGTAGCCAATTCTCTGATTGTGATCAGTATGAACTTAAATTTGCGGTTACTGATACTGGCATTGGTATTCAAAGCGATCGTATATCCAGCCTATTTCAAGCCTTTACACAAGCCGATACATCGATTAGTCGAAAATATGGTGGTACTGGATTAGGTTTGGCGATTAGTAGGCGGTTAATTGAGCTAATGGATGGAACAATCTGGGTTGAGAGTTTTGGAGAAGTTGGCGGTAAGCCGCCATTAAATTGGCAGTCTGATCTAGTTACTCAAGGTACAACATTTTACTTTGTGATTAAAGTAGGACTTACGCAAAACTACATGGAAACCCTGATTGCAATGTAGGGGCAATTCATGAATTGCCCCTACATTGTGTGCTTTTTCGTAAGTTCTATTTAGCGTACAAACTTTGCAAGGTTGGAATAAACGATGGGTAAGAAATTGCCGCAGACTCGGCGCGATTGATCGAAGTTTTGCCCTTGGCAACTAGAGCAGCGATCGCTAGACTCATGGCGACACGATGATCGTCATAGCTCTCTACCTCAGCACCAGTGAGAGCTTTACCACCAACGATCGCCATCCCATCAGGTAGTTCCGTCACATTCGCTCCCATTTTTGTCATTTCCTTCACCATCGCCACAATGCGATCGCTTTCCTTAACTCGCAATTCGGCAGCATCCTCAATAATAGTGGTTCCCTCCGCACAGCTTGCCGCGATCGCTAAAATTGGGATCTCATCAATTAGACGCGGAATCACCGCACCACCGATTTTACAAGCCTTGAGACTAGCAGAACGAACGCGCAAGTCAGCAACTGGTTCGCCTGTAACTTCGCGTTGGTTTTCATAGGTAATATCTGCGCCCATCTCCGTAAGGATTTCGAGAATGCCTGTCCGAGTAGGATTAATCCCGACATTCTCAATTACTAAATCAGAATTGGGAACAATGGAGGCTGCTACTAACCAAAATGCTGCCGAACTAATGTCTCCTGGTACGATCACCGCCTGTCCAACTAGTTTTGCACCGCCTTTAACAGCCACAGT
>JANNDZ010000150.1:0-2558 GCA_031378395.1 Pseudanabaena sp. OTE_75_metabat_487_sub | reverse complement strand
TTATATGGATCATTTTTTCCTTGGAGTTCCCTAAGGCAAAAATTAGAAAGGGGAAAGGAGCTAACTTTTTGCTTTTTTATCTTTATGTATAGTTACATGAATCTGGGTTGTAAATTTTAAACTACTGTGACAAACTAAAGTTTGATGGCTCATTTTCAGTTTCTTAATGTCAAGAGAATCTAGTTGCATTTCCTAAATTACAGTTTAATGAGGAAGCAAAGATGTTTGATACAAATAGACAGGCAAATCGCTTTACGCCCAGTTATTTTCTATCTTCTCTGCAATTGATATTGTGTAGCGGGTTTGTGTTGATAGGATTCGCTACAGATGCGATCGCCCAACAATCGCGCATTACATCAGTTAGCACTGAAGTGAAAACGGATCAGAATATTAAAGAAACCCTTCAAAACATTCGCACCCTTTCCCCCACAAAGCCCAAAGTTTCGGAGGTAGTAACATCAGTTTCTCAATTGAGTGATGTGCGATCGACAGATTGGGCTTTTACTGCCTTGCAATCTTTGGTGGAACGCTACGGATGTATTGCTGGTTATCCTGATCGCTCATTTCGTGGCAGACAATCAGTCTCGCGGTACGAATTTGCCGCAGGGCTAAATGCCTGCTTGGACAAAATTAATGAGATTATCTCAACAGGTTTAGCTGACAAAGTCAGTAAAGAAGATCTTGCTACCATCCAAAAACTTCAAGAAGAGTTTGCGGCTGAATTAGCGACATTACGTGTTCGAGTGGATACATTAGAAGCAAAAACCGCCAAACTGGAAGCGCAGCAGTTCTCGACAATAACCAAACTCTATGGACAGGCTATATTTGGCTTGCAGGGACGTTTACGTAACTCGGCTGACTTGAGTCCTCGAAATGGCATCTTGACTGCTAATGAAGCCGATCCCGCGACCACTCTAACATTGGGTTACGATCTCCAGCTCAATTTACTGACACAATTCGATTTCCATAATCGGAGCTTACTCTTAGTCGGGCTTCGTGCTGCAAACTTGACCACAGGCTCAGGTAATATTTTTCAAGACAACTTTACTCGTCTTGGTTATGAGTCTAATTCGGCAAACACATTCTTTCTTTCTGATTTGTCCTATCGCTTTATGCTGGGAGATAATGCAGTATTTATCGTTGGGACGGAAGGTGTCAATCCAGTAACCGTTTTTCGGGGACCTAATCGAGTAGAGAGTGCTGGTTTGGGTCCACTTTCGGCTTTTGCTCAGCGCAATCCGATATTAGAACTTGGACGGAGTCGCGCAGGAGTGGGCTTTGATTGGCAGATTGACGATCGCATCAGTTTGCAGGGTGTATATGCCGCAGGCGATTCAGCAAATCCGACCACATTAGGCAATGGTGGTGGTTTGTTCGGAAGTGATTACACATTAGGAGGACAGCTAACTCTTACACCGACTGATGCGATCGATGTCGCTTTGTATTACCTCCATGCTTATACGACAGGTGGCTCTCTAAAAATATCCTCTGGTGATAGTTTGATCAGCAATGGAGGTGCAAATTTTCTGACTGATGCGATCGGGGCTACACTTAACTGGCGGCTCAGTCCCTACCTCATACTTGGCACATGGGGCGGTTATACAAAATCCAATGCTGTCAATGGTGCAACTGGAACTGTAGAAACGACCAACTGGATGGTCTATCTCAATTTGCCCGATTTGTTCGGGCGAGGGAACCTTGGTGGTATCTATGTTGGTCAACCGCCTAAAATCGTTAGTAGCAACCTCTCCTTCGGTAACGTTCCCAGTTCAATTGGATTGAATGGAGTTGCCTTTGGTGCAGTCGGCTCTCAGCCTGCTAGTACCACCCATGTGGAGCTGTTTTACCGCTATCGAATTTCTGACAATATCAGCATCACCCCAGGCGTAATCTTTCTGTTTAATCCCGTTCACACATCCACAAGTGACACAATTACAATTGGCACAATCCGCACCACTTTTACGTTTTAAGCTGTGTCATGGATCGGAATGCTTTTTAGTACAGGAATTTTTGTAAGAGAAAGAGAGTAAAGACTATGAAAATGCGATCGCTTAGTTGGAGAGTTTTGCTAGTTCTACTTTTAAGTGGAATAGCAACTTTGGATCACAACAATTTGGCATTAGGTCAATCAACATCAAGTACTTCATCAAGTTCTTCTAGCAATCAATCAGATCCTCCCTATCATGATAATATTTTCCCAAATGGTGGGGGGCTAAGGGATCGCTTGCTAGGTGTATTAGGTAACCGATTTAGCAAAGTGCC
The DNA here is from genome assembly GCA_031378395.1 of Pseudanabaena sp. OTE_75_metabat_487_sub. GTDB lineage: Bacteria > Cyanobacteriota > Cyanobacteriia > Pseudanabaenales > Pseudanabaenaceae > Pseudanabaena. The sequence continues at coordinate 296 of JANNDZ010000150.1, read as the reverse complement.
AGCAGGATTAAACTCCCATCGGCGGGCAGGAGATTATTTTAATCGCAACCAATTGGAAGATGCACAATATGCGATCGAGCAATCTTACAGTGATGAGCATCGCTATTACAGTAATGAAAATGTTAATCCTAGTCCGATGAGCCTTAGTGTGGCTCAGGCTGCTTTACTTCGTTCTGAGCGAATTACCGAGAGTGCAACTGCTTTGGTTTATCCCGTGATTTTTCCCGATCGCTTAGAGATTTTAGTGATCCCTTCATCAGGCAAACCGATTCATAAGGTTGTGACCACAGCCCATG
>JANNDZ010000147.1:0-8864 GCA_031378395.1 Pseudanabaena sp. OTE_75_metabat_487_sub | reverse complement strand
CAAAAAAGTTCTTGGTTTGGGTTTGAGCGCAAAGCGCTTTAAATGAGCATATGCTCATTTAAAAACTAAAAAAGCCAACTCAGCAAAATTTTCAAGTTTTCAGTTTGACTACGGCAAACTGAAAACTTGAAAACTTTGCTGATGATTGCGATAAACTATTGGTTGTTTTCTAGCGCCCAGAGACTATAGACCGCTATTTCCATGCCAAATACCAATCCAGATACTAATATCACGATTCATCCCCGCGCCATCGTGCATCCCAATGCAAAGATTGGCGAAGGCACATCCATTGGAGCCGATGCCATTGTTGACGAGTTTGTAGAAATCGGCGATCGCTGCGAGATCAGAGCAAGAGCCATCGTCACAGGGCATACCAAGATTGGCAATGACAATCAAATAGGCTATGGGGCAATCGTTGGCTCTGAGCCGCAGGATACTTCATACAAGGGCGCAATTAGTTTTGTGGAGATCGGCGATCGCAATGTGTTGCGAGAATATGTGACGGTCAATCGCGGCACGAAGGAAGGCTCAGCGACTAAAATTGGCAATGATAATTTATTTTTTACAGGGGCACATATAGCCCATAACTGCGCGATCGGCGATCGCGTAATTTTAGTAAATAATGTGTTGTTGGCGGGTTATGTGGAAGTTCATGACCATGCCTTTATGGGTGGGGACTCAGTTGTTCATCAATTCACGCGCATCGGTTCCTATGCGATGATTCGCGGACAAACTCGTCTTGGGATGGATGTGCCGCCCTACTGCATGGCTGTTGACACAAATATGGTGTATGGGCTAAATCGCCTTGGGTTACGGCGCAATGGGTTTGGACATGATCGCCGACGTACAATTCTTTCGGCATATGAAGTAGTCTACAATTCCGCTCGCAATCGTACTCAAGCGATCGCATTTCTAGAGTCAGATCCCGAATTTGCGAACAATCCTGATATTCAATTGTTCTGCAATTTTATTAAGAACAGTCGTCGCGGGATTTGTAAACTTTATGAAAAAGGTGCAAGCCGCGTTGAAGAAGATCGAGATTAGATTCATCTCAAAAGTTATACATAATTGCGATCGCATTCTAATATCCACAAATTAAGATTGCGATCGCACAGCCTTATTTTTTGCTCAATAGTCTGTGTCATAGGTTTAGGCGATGTGATACAGCATTTGGGTGAGGGGGATTTTAATTATTATCGACAAATTCGGTTAGGTTGCTGTCTTCTGCATAGAAGGGACGCATGACTTCAGCAGCTTTCCTTAAACTAAGTTTTTCTGGTTTGTCTATGTCTTGCCGCAGTAGCTTTAAGGCAAATTTAATTACCTCTAAGCGATCGCTATTTGGCATTTGTTTGATTGCTTCTAAAATTTGAGTTTTAATCATTATTTTTTGAATAAGCTAGAATAAGAAATCGCCTCTTCTAACCACAAATTGAGATCGCGATCGTATAGCGTTGTTTTTTGCTCGATAGTCTGGGTCATAGGTTTCTATACACTTGTCCAGAAGTTTAAGTTTAAGATTTTCTTGTTGTCTCGGCTAAATTGCCATACATCGGGAAAATTAGTGTCAGGATATTCTAGCTTTGCCAGTTTGAGCGCAGTGTCAAAAGCACGGTCAAACACCTGTGAGAAATGACCTTTGAGACTGGGAGACTGTTCTAATAATGTAGTTAATTCAGCCCGTTGATTAACGATGGTAATTTCCCAACCTCGATAACATTCAGGCAGATTTACATAGCAACGTTTGAGGATATGCTCAATTAATCTAGTCAAACGTGATTCTAATTCGCGCCGATCTCTACCCGCCAAGCCTTCTAACTCCTCAATTAAGTTTTCGACATCTAGATTTTGAAAATCACCTGCTTTTAATTTAGCGATCGCCTCTTCTAACCACAAATTAAGATCGCGATCGTACAACGTAGATTTTTGCTCGATAGTCTGGGGCATAGGTTTAGGCGATGCGATACAGCATTTCTCAAGTATATCTCAAAGAACAAGGGGCTTAAGCCCCTTGCCTAACTTTAATTACTCAATCCCATCAAGAGGTGCAAAGCCTTGACGCTGAGTGTTTTCGGTGATCGACCTTGGCTCTAGGAACTGCAATAGATAATCGCGTCCGCCAGCTTTGGAACCGATACCGCTTAGCTTGAAACCTCCGAAGGGATGACGGTCTACCAATGCGCCTGTGATGCCGCGATTGATGTAGAGATTGCCCACTTCAAACTCGCGATAGGCTCGTTCGATATGGGAAGGAGTGCGCGAATATAAGCCGCCAGTGAGCGCGAAGTTCGTACCATTAGCGATCGCCAATGCCTCATCAAAACTATTCGCCTTGATTACCGCCAGCACGGGGCCAAAGATTTCCTCTTGGGCGATCGCACTTTCAGAATCAACATCACCAAAAATGGTAGGACTGACATAGAAACCATGATTGGGAACTTCGCCTTCATAGGCAAGTTTGGCGGTTTCCTTACCTTTAGCAATGTAGTTCTGGATATTGCGTTGAGCCGCAGCATCAATTACAGCACTGAGTTTAGTATCAGGAAGATGCGCCTCGCCGACAATTAGAGAACGGGTAGCTTCCACTAATCTTTCCATGAAATTATCGTAGACAGGAGCCAGCACGATCGCTCTCGAACAAGCGGAACATTTTTGACCGGCGAAGCCAAAACTGGAGTTCATTACACCAACAACGGCTTGATCAAGGTCAGCGCTTTCATCGACGATGATGCCATTTTTGCCGCCCATTTCGGCGATGACACGCTTCATGTGTTTTTGTTTGGGGCGCAAAATCGAGGCTTCGGTGACAATTTGACAGCCGACTTGTTGGGAACCTGTGAAGGCAATTAGATGCACATCGGGATGTTTGACTAAGTGAGCGCCGACGGTGGAACCCTTAGCAGGAAGATAGGTGAATACGCCTGTGGGTAAGCCTGCGGCTTGGAGAACTTCAGCGATTTTTGCACCAATTACCGAGGACTGCTCGGCAGGCTTGAGAATCACGGTATTACCTGCGGCGATCGCAGCCACACTCATACCTAATGCGATCGCAAAGGGGAAATTCCAAGGCGAAATCACCACGACTACGCCGCGAGGTTGATAGATGTAAGTATTATCTTCCCCAGGGATATTGCGCTGTACACCGCTTTCGATGCGTTCCATTTCTTTGGCATAGTAGCGGCAGAAATCGATCGCTTCGGAGACTTCGCCATCACCTTCGCGGATCGGTTTGGCAACTTCCCAACAAATCCATGCAATTAATTCTTCGCGTTTCTCTTCCATGATATCGGCGGCTCTACGGAGGATATCGCCCCGTTCTTTGGCGCTGAGTTTCTTCCATGACGCAAAGGCGGATTTTGCTGACTTCACGGCTGCTTCGGCTTGGTCGATGCTGGCTAGACCGATTTTGCCGACTACTTGCGAAGAGTTAGCAGGATTAACGGATTCGATATAGGTTTCCGTTTCTACAGCTTGACCATTGATGATCGGCAAATAGGTTTTACCGAGTTGGCGGCGAACCTTTTGTAATGCAGTTTGGGCAGCTTCTCGCTCTTCATTAATCGCATAGTCGCGATCGCTAGAGTTCACGAAGTTATCAAACACATTTTGGACAGGTGCGCCGTTGTAACTCAAATCGCGATCGGTTTTGACGGGAGCAGCAATCAATTTACCGATGTCGCTACTTTCCCCACTAATTCTCAAGAATGAACTATTAGCGGTATTCTCTAACAGACGGCGAATCAGATAAGACATGCCTGGGATGAGATCGCCAAAGGGACAGTACACGCGCACGCGATAACCCATATCCGCGATCGCCTTAGCAAACTTGTCACCCATGCCATAGAGACATTGAGCTTCAAAGGCGCGGCTAGGGATATTCAGGGTTTGCACGATCGCGATCGCCTTGGCAAGAGAACGCGCATTATGACTTCCGATCGCGGCATAGAGATATTGATGATTCTCTAATAAAATTTGAATCAAGCGCTCATAGTTGGCATCGGTGGAAACCTTGTCGGAGAATACTGGCAAAGCCCAACCCTGTTGATAGGAGCGAATGGTTTCTCGATCCCAATATGCGCCTTTAACTAGACGAACAGTCACAGGCTTACCGCGTTGCTTTGCCCATTCGACTAGTTCGAGTAAATCCTGCTCACTATCGCGGAGATAGCCTTGGATGGTGATACCGACATCAGTGCGATCGCGAAATTCTGGTTCCGTTAGAACTTGTTTGAGGATTTGCAATGTGAGCGATTTAAACTCATACTGCTCCATATCGAAATGGATGCCACAACCTAAAGCTTGCGCCTTACGCAATAGAACTCTGGCAGGTTCGCTGACTTTCTCAGTAGTTTTAATAGGATCGAGTGGATCGAACTGCGAATAGAAAGCACTAAGCTTTACGGAAACCTGAACCCGCTTTAGTTCTTCCTTATCAGCTTTATCAATCTGATCGATTAAGCCCCAATTCTTTGCCTTATTCGACAAATCTTCCATCATGCCGATGTAGCGATTGAGATAGCCTTCAGCTTCTACTTCACTAATCACCGCCTCACCGAGCAAATCCATCGTAAAGCCAAAGCGATCGCGCCGTAGTTTCTCAATTGATTTGGTCGCTTCACCCAAGTTCTCACCGCAAATATAGCGCTTTGCTAGAGTTCCCACGGCGGTCGAGAGAGTAGTTGCGGCTGCGATCGCCGTAATCGAATTGGGATTGTCGGTACTGAAGTTTAACAAAGCGCGTAAAGCGGGAACTTCGACGGCATCGCTGGCGAGATATTCTTGCATGTGCCGCGCAATTTCGGCTTTGCTCTGTAATGCTGGCAGACAGTCAATCAATCGAAACAATTGCACCCGCAAGCCTTCATTTTCCATCGTCCAAGCCATGAGCTTGTCATCGAGGCGCAAATCGTCTTTAAGTTGCGATAGTTTTGCCCAAAGAGAACTTTTTTCTGTTCCACTCAAAATCTTCTTGGCTATCTCCTGCGTTTTCGCTTCATACCTAGAGATATCTAGAGAACTTTCAAACTTGCTATTTGCTTGCTGCGTTTGGCTAACCACGACTTTAACTCATAATCCTTTCCATCATTTAGTATAACTAGTAACCATCCTCTACTTATTTGTAGCTTTGTGAGTTGGAGTTACAAATCTAGGGGCGGTGATTGTTGCTATTTATAGGTTGTCAGCGATCGCTATAGTCTAAAATTTAACATCAATTGTATAGAAGTCATGACAAAAAGAGGCTGTTATAGTATGCGATCGCAGGTAATTTCAACCCAGTTTTTAATTAGCTAGGCATAAGAAATCTTAAAAAACACAGGTGAAGATCCCCGACTTTTTTTGTGAATTTGCAAATGGACTTTGTTTGCTTAGAAAAAGTCGGGGATCTGTGCATTTACAGGTTTAGTTTGATGACCTACTCAACTAGCAAATTCTGAAAGTATCACCCATTAGAATAAGATTTCGGTTTATAGTTATTTTTAGAAATTATTCTTGGAGTCATAGCGGTGAGCGAGTCCTTGGTTGAAATTACTTTCGCGTTAGATAATCCTGATGACTATGAAAGGCAGGAGTTTGCGAAGAAATTGCTGAAGCAGCTACGCGAACAGGGTGATGCTGAGTCTGTGGAGCGCACTGAAGATCTGAATGCTGAGGTGGGTAGCAAGGGTGGCTTGGATAAACTGGTGGGCGTATTGACGGCTGAGGTAAAGCTAGACAAAGTTGTTAGCTTTTTGGGATTTGTCGGCGGCAAGTTTGCAGAAAAGCCGATGAAGATCCATGTGAAAGATGGCGATTTCGAGGTAACTATCGAAACTACTGGCGAAAAAGCTGCTTTGACTGCTGAAAAAATTGCTAGTGGGCTATTGGATAAGAGAAAAAAGGATTCTGCCAATGGCTAAGAAGGCTCTATTGATAGGCGTAAGTCAGTACGAGGCGGGTTTGCCACCCCTTGCGGCAGCACCAAAGGATGTGGCGGCGATGTTGCGCGTGTTGCAAAGTTCTGAGCTTGGCGCTTTTGATGAGGTCAAGACGCTGATCGATCCTGATTTAGAGGCAATGCAAACAGCGATCGATTTGTTGTTTCAAAGTTGTCAAAAGGGTGATTTGGGTTTGCTCTATTTTTCGGGGCATGGGATTACGGATGATAGCGATCGCCTATATTTGGCAACGCGCCGCACTAGTAAGGATACTTTTCGGTCTACGGCGGTATCGGCGAGTTTTATTCATGGCATCATGCGCGATCTCGGCTATCAACGTCAGCACGTTTTGATTTTGGACTGTTGCTATAGTGGGGCGTTTGCGGAGGGTTGGCTGGCTAAGAGTGCGGATATTAATCTGAAGCCACAGCTTGAGGTGGAGGGGAGTGTGGTGTTGACTTCTTCGACTTCAACGCAAAAATCCTATGAAGATAAGGAGGGGGAACTGTCGCTTTATACAAATTACATTGTGCAGGGGATCGAGTCAGGAGCGGCGGAGTCTGATGGTGATGGGATGATCTCGGCGGATGAGTTGCATGAGTATGCTAAGCGTCATGTGCAGTCAGCGAAGCCTGCGATGAAGCCTGAGATTTATGGGATTAGGCAGGGAATTAAGATTCGTCTTGCTAGGGCAAGGGTTGACACGAAGTTGGAGTATCGCCGTTTGGTGGAGAGATATGCGGAGAATGGCAAGATATCTTTTGTGGGTCAGGATATTTTGGAGGTTCAGCGCGAAAGGTGGGGTTTGTCTGATGGGGTTGCCATAGCGATCGAGAATGAGGTTTTAGAGCCAGTTCGCAAGCGCTTGAAAAATTTGGAGCGCTATGAAAAGTCTTTGGAGAGAGCTTGCAAACAGCAGTTTCCTCTGACTGGGAGAATTATCGGTCAACTTAAAGATTTGCGGGAAGTTTTGGGTTTGAGAGATGAAGATGTTCGGGCTATTCAAGAGCGTGTGAGTCTGCCTTACTCAAAATCACGAAAGCAGCATGAACTGGAACTTGAGAAGCAAAGGTTGAGTTCATTAGAACAACAAAGACAAGCAGAGCTAAGGAAGCAGCAAGGGCTAGATTTAGAAAGACAAAGGCTTACGGAATTAGAGCAACGAAGACTTCGAGATGCTGAACAAGAAAAGCTCAAGGCTGAAGCCAAACGTCAATCTGCGCGTGAATCCGATCAACAAAAAATATTTAAACCTAGATATGAATATGCACCATTGTGGAAACGGTTATTTGCTGGAATGATTGATTCGTCTCTAATAGGAATTATTTCAAGAATTTTCTATGAGTATTGGCAGCCTACAGCAGTACCCCTATGGAACTTTTCTTTAATATTTTTCTACAGTTATGTAGTGTATAGCATAGGATTAGAATCTTTTTTTCAAGGTTCAGTAGGTAAACTAATATTGCAATTAAAAGTAATTTCAAACAATGGAAGAGGTTTATTTCTTCTTTCTATCGTTAGAATGATAGGGAAATTAATTACTGTCCCCACCTTTGGTATTGGTCTTTTAATGATATTTTTTACCAAACATCAACAAACACTTCATGATTTTATTTCTGGCACGATTGTTGTAAAGAGATAACTATCAATCTTCATTGATCAAGCTATCCGCTTGAATTGGCTCAACCGCTAACTCTTGAGGTTAGACTTGGGTAAGCGGAATTGTTTCACCGAGCAGCTATGAGGCAATATCAGTAGAATAAGTTTCGGCAAGAAATTTGCAAATATTGTCAAACATCGACACAGAAAAAGAGGAGATAGAACAATGGATCGAGTAGAACATTATCGCCAAATTGTACGTATCTTTCTCGAAGAATATGCCCAAGAAAGGGTCTCACCCAATGAAAACGTCACTGCTGAACTAGTATTCGATGAAAAACGCGATCTCAATTTATTAGTTCACGTTGGTTGGCAATTTGAGCTTTAGATTTTCTGTTTTATCGAATTTGCGATCGCGAATCATTTGATGTGATTTTTATATGCCAAAATTGGCAGATTTAGGAGCAAAGAGATAGAATAGGATATATGTTTACCATGTCTTAACCTAAATGTCAGACACACTCACAGTGGAAGCATTGCCAATTTTAGCGATCGCACCAGCACAGCTCTTACGGGGAAACGGGATTTTATCGCAACTCCCACAATATTTATTGCGCTATGGGAATAAAACTCTCGTAATTGCTGGGAAGACCGCAAACCAAGTCACAGCCAGTTATTTTTTCAATCCTGACCTAGAAATCATTAACACGCCTGCGATCGCCGATTGCAGCGATCAAAATCTGGCGATGTTGCACCAAATCGTTCAGCAAGAAAAGCCTAATGTAATCGTTGGCATTGGTGGCGGAAAAGTTTTAGATACTGCCAAACTGATCGCACATCAGAGCAAGCTCCCAATTGTCACCGTTCCCACGACAGGCGCAACCTGTGCCGCATGGACAGCCCTAAGCAATGTCTATGATGCTGATGGCGCATTTAGCTATGATGTGACCCTCGATCGCTGTCCTGAGATGATGTTTGTGGACTATGACATAATCGCCAGTGCGCCTAAACGCACCCTCGTTTCAGGGATTGGGGATGCGATCGCGAAGTGGTACGAGTCCTCTGTCAGCAGTGGCAGTAGCGACAAGACGATGGTAATCGCAGCAGTCCAAGAGGCTAGAATCCTGCGTGATATTTTGTTCCAAAAATCGGCTGAAGCGATCGCAAATCCCAACAGCCCAGTATGGCGCGAAGTTGTTGATGCCACTGTCTGTCTAGCGGGTGCGATCGGTGGTATTGGTGGCGCAAATTGTCGCACTGTGGCGGCTCATGCGATCCACAATGCTCTGACGCATTCTGATCACACTCACAGCACGCTGCACGGTGAGAAAGTTGCCTATGGAATTTTGG
>JANNDZ010000111.1:0-5880 GCA_031378395.1 Pseudanabaena sp. OTE_75_metabat_487_sub | reverse complement strand
GGCGCAAAGCGCCGCCTTTCTCTTCTTGGGTTTTGATTGTGTCCTAACAAAGTCGGTGACAGCCATACAACTTTGATTTTTGGATTGTTTTGATTTCGTGTTTTTCGTGGTATAGGCGATAAAAACGTCAAAATTGGTTGTTAAGCGTACGTTAAGAAGTGCATCAAAGTTGGGTTGCTGATACCTGCAAAGTGTTATGGTGATCCCATAGCCAAATCAGCTATTCGGCGCAGTGGGGTAATTAAAAACAAGATTGCGCGTTTCAAATTTTTTAGCTGATTTGGAACTCAGAAGCGAGGTCATAGAGATGAAACTTGTAATTCAAGGCAAGAATATTGAAGTCACGGAAGCCATTCGCGAGTACGTCGAGCAAAAGATCGACAAAGCGGTGAGCCATTTCCAAGCATTAACCACAGAAGTAGATGTCCATCTATCTGTGGCTCGTAACCCTCGCATTGCTTCTAGCCAATCGGCTGAAGTAACAGTGTACGCCAATGGATCAGTGATCCGCGCCGAGGAAAAGAGCGAGAATTTGTATGCAAGTATCGACCTAGTTGCTGACAAGATTTCCCGCAAGTTGCGGAAATTCAAGGAGCGCAAGAGCGATCGCGCTGCGGCAAAAACCAGTGTTGCCGTGGTTGAGCAACCTCCTATACCATTGCCAAACGGCAATCGTGTGGTTGAGTTGCCAAATCAGGTTGTGCGAAATAAATACTTTGCCATGCCTGCACTATCTGTCGATGAAGCGCTTGAACGTCTGGAGTTAATCGATCATGACTTCTATGTTTTTCGTAACGCCGATACAGGGGAAATCAACGTTGTCTATGAGCGAAATCATGGTGGTTATGGCGTAATCCAACCCCATGATGTCAAAAAAAATTAAGACAAACTTCAGAAGAGGGCGCTAAACGTTCCTCAAAAAAGGAAGGACGCTTAGCGTCCTTCCTTTTTTTTGAGTTTAAATTTGCTACGCTAGAAGGCTAGAGCAAATCTCTCGCAATTCTATTATTTATTTATTTTTTATCTCAGAGCAGACATGACTGTTAAGTACGGCGAACAAGCGATCGCAGAAGTAAATCTCACCACTTTCCCGAATCCTCGAATTGGCAGAGATTACAAAATTCAAATAACTCTTCCTGAATTTACTAGCAAATGTCCATTTTCAGGCTATCCCGACTTTGCCACAATTTATATTACCTATACACCCAACCTATTGTTGGTAGAACTCAAGGCAATTAAGCTGTATATCAACAGCTATCGCGATCGCTTCATTTCCCATGAAGAAGCGGTTAATCAAATTCTTGATGATTTTGTGAAGGTAGGCGATCCCTTGAGAATTAATGTCAAAGGTGATTTTACGCCTCGCGGTAATGTGCATACAGTTGTGGAAGTAAATTACACTAAGCCACAAGAAACAATTTAGCTATAGATGCGTCACATTTAAATGATTGCAGTTGATTTATGAAAATTCGTAAGAAATACCAAGTATCGGCTAATGCTGAAATCAATCTAACTGCTTTGTTAGATGTAGTATTTTCGATTCTTGCCTTTTTTATTTTGCTGTCAGCCGCACTGACTATGCCAAGTCGGATGGGAGTTGATTTACCAATTAGCGATCGCAATAGTAAGGGTGACTCAAATTCAGGTGATCTTCAGCCAGAAGATGTTTTCGTAATCACTCTTGATCCTGCGGGACAAATGTTAAAAGATGGAAAATCTATCCCACCTCAGCAGTTGTCACAAGAGATTACTCGGTTCTTAGCAGCTTCTACCAGAGGGATGATTGTACTTAGTGCTGACGATTCAACTGTCTCATATCAAATTGTGATTAGTCGCTTGTCAGAACTAAGGGCAATTGCTGGCAATCGGGTGGCGATCGCTACATCTAGGTCTTGAGTCGAGTGCTTTGCTTCGTAAATTTGTGCTTGCAAAAACAAAATACTTATAAAAAACACAAAGCAATGTTACCAACTGAACCAAAAAGCGAGCTAAATGTAAGTCAAGCTGATAACCCTATGTTTAAATCTGCGCATACAGTTATGGCTAACAATCCTATGCTTCAATTTACGAATAAAGCAGGTCAGCTGTTTATGCAGCACCCTTTTTGGTTGCTTTTAGCAGGTTCGGTCGGAATCCATACTGCCTTCGCTTTAGTCGCTCCAAATCCAATCAAAAAAGAAGAGCTTCGCGAAGTCGTAGTCTCAACCCTTCCAGTTGTCAAGCTGCCTCCCAAGCCATTACCAAATAACTCAAAGTCAAATAAATCACCTTTAGACAATTTCTTCGTCAAAAATACGCCCAAATCTGGCTCACCCCAAAGTACATTTTCCGATACCCTTAGCAGTCCGTTAACCACCTTAGACTTAAATAGCATCGATAGTCTTGAGGATTTACCGCCAGTTACAGATTCGTATTCGGTTCCACCATTAGCCAGTGACCCTGATAAAGCTGATTTTGTGAAAACACAAACTCCTGTATCTGCACCTCCAAAAGAACAGCAGCCCCAGCGCTTTACTAAATCTGGACAGATCGATAACACTGCTCCTGTGAAGCCGCCAGATAACCTTAAGCCTGAGTTTAAAAACGGCAATCTCAAAAAGGACGGAATAGCGCCAAATAAAACTAATGGCAATAATAAATCCCCTGATAAAATTGCCACAACCCAAACAGGAGTCGATGGCGATCGACGAGAAAAATCGATTGGCAATGCTTCCACGGCTTTTATAGCCAATCCCAGAATTCTTGATTTAAATAAAAAAAATTTACTCAAGATTACAGAAATTGCGCCTCCTGACACCTTGCTATCTGATCTTGATAACAGTAAGCGAGAAAAAGGAGTGGAATGGATTCCGCCCAAGCGAGCAAATACTTCTGGGAAAAGTGGGACAGTCACATTTATGTGGTTAGTTAATCCTAACGGTAAAATCGAAGAGGATACTGTAATTCTTGTTTTAAGTGGAATTCCTGAGTTAGATGATATTGCTAGAGAAGCAGCTAAAGGCTACAAATTCAAACCAATTGAAGATCCTGCCAGCGGCGTATATCGCTTTGTGACAGCTAAATATAAATTTCCTTAAACCAAAGGCGGCACGATGTGCCGCCTTTGCTGAAAATAAGGATGGCGCAGTGCGTCATCCTTATTTTCTCTTTGACCAAAGATGGCGCAACGCGCCATCTTTGTTTTTATGGATAAATAATTGGAAAGTCTTGAACATAATTGCCATCACAGGCATATTTAGCTCGATATTCTTGTAAAACCATGCGATCGCCTTCTAATTTATAAAGAGCCGATGAGCCACAATCACCGACACCTCGAAATTTGGTGAAGTTTGTCATGGTTTGCGATCGCACATTAACCCTAGGGAGCCCTGCGATCGACCTGTAAGTAATCCGTTGTGGTTTTTCACCTGCTTTTGGCTCTTGGAAACTATCAAATTCAAGAGGGACAGCACGAGGTTTATCTCCTTCGTCAATCCATAGGACATATTCAAAGTTTCCTTGATAAGCAGCTAGGAAACACTGAATTTGCACTAAGTACTTTTTGTCAGAAAGTTGGAAGGCTTTAGAACCCATTCCTCTTTGTCCATCTTCTGAACGGAAGTTATCCTTACAAACCCCTAAACTTTCGCGGTTTTGTAGAACATATTGCAATGGATCAGCAGCAGAACTAGTTGCTGGCTTAGACGGATTTGAGCGCGTCAGATAGCGCAATAATTGCTCTTCAGTTAATTTTTTATTGGGGAAAGTGACCCGCAATACTGGCTCAGGATTTTGAGTGGTAGGTGATTCGAGAGTATATATATATCCATCATTGTTAAACTCGATCACCCCATCTTTCTGAGGGTTGTAATTCATCGCTTCTAAGTTCAATCCACCGCTACCATCTTTGTTCCTACTGATGTAATAGCGAGGGCGAGCGGGTTCCTTCTCATCAGCACAAATATAAACTCGATAATTAGAAGTTTCCCCATAGGCATAAATCACTTTGGTTTTTCCACAAATGATATCGCCTTCAAGTTCTTTGATATCACCAATAGCGATCGCTTTTGCAGAAGTGTTTGGAGATGTAGAGGTTGGTTTTGTATTGGCTGGAGTTGCATCAGGAGATGGAGAGACTGTTTTGGAAGTGGTTGTAGTGGTTGTCGTCGAATTATTAGGTGATAGTGATGTTTTTTGGGCATCTTGATTAGTACACCCAATAAATGAAAGGCTCGCCATCACAGTCATTAAGCCAAGTCGAATTTGCAACATGATTCCTGCTCCTGATATCTGATCTCTAAGTATAGCGATCGCCACTTTAGTTAAGACATAAAACCCAAAAGAGAGTTCCGACATTGCTTATAAGAACCAATTTTTTGTGACGCAGCGAAGCCGCGCCACAAAAATTGGTTCTTATCAACATGTTGAAATTCTGGCTGCTCCACGGAATTGCTCAACATACCATTGAGAAACTTGATCTAATCCTGATAGTTCACTGATAGCAATTCCATTATGTCCATGTTCTTTTCCTGAGCTGTGAATATACTGATCATTGCCGATGTAGATGCCAACATGGGTCGCTTTTGTTGGATTTCCAAAAAAAATCAAATCACCGACTTGGATTTCTTCTATACTCACGGGCTTTGCAAATGCTTCTTGTTGATAGGCATCACGGGGTATCCAAATACTGACTGATGCAAAAGCAGCTTGCATTAATCCTGAACAATCATAATTTGGCGCAACTGTCCCTCCCCACAAATATTCATTTGGTATTGCCATAGCTTGTTGAATAAATTCAATTACCTTAGTAAGGCGATCGCTTATTTCTTGAGCACTTAGAGCTGGTGGCAAATTATCGATAAAACTTTGGCGATCGCTTAATTCTAATTTCTCAAAATCTTGACGCTCCAGTAACCCTGTATAGTCATCTTCGAGTAATTGAATTTTGAGGAAATTTGGCTTGGATTCTAATACAAGCAAATATCTACCCTTTGCCATCTGCGTTGCTAAGCGATCGAGTTTTGGCGAATCATAAATATTAATATCAGCCAAACTTCGATAGATCATAGCTAGATTCCCAATGTATGTTTTAAGGCTTTATCAATTTCGGTAGTTGGTAGCGAACCGATCACATTGTAAATCGATGAAATAGTTATAGTTGTAAGATTATCGGTCATTACCACTGAGTCCGTGAGTAACCCTGATTGCTTGCCAGCGATCGTGTTTAATAACACCAAAACACGGCTGGGATGAATACTCCTAATCATGCGACTAGTGATCATCGCGACCACTACTTGCGGCAGCCCTGTTTGTAAATTATCAGCTTGGACAACTAGCGCTGGTCTGGTTTTCGCCGTAATCATATCTGAGTTGGGAAACACTACGAGAGCTACGTCTCCACGTTTAACGTTTTTTTGCTGCATCGTAATTATCGTAAATACTCATTTCGGGACTGTCCCACTCTTCGGCAAAGGTAAATAAACTGGATCTCAATATCTGCGCATCTGCCTTATTAATGCCGAGGGATTCTAAATCAATCCCACCTGAGTTCAGAAAAGTGACAATAACTCTTGTGCCATCGGGGATGCCTGTGGGCAGATCGCCGATCTTGATTTGACCGTTAAGGTATAAACCTTCAAGACTTGTGAGCATGGCAAGCTGTTCCATAATTTTGGAGCGGAAGTTATCTTTTAGAATACCAAAATCTAAGCCCAACGCTGTTTTCATAATTATTATTGTTGGTCAGCGCTGACTATAATTTACAAAATTTACTATTCAAACGACTCCAACCCAAGAAATCTTTTAAAAGTGTTATAAAGCAACGCTTTTAAAAGATTTCTTGAGTTGGGTTTTGAGCGCAAAGTGCTGTAATTGCGGAGCTACAAAATATATATATATATA
>JANNDZ010000078.1:0-11713 GCA_031378395.1 Pseudanabaena sp. OTE_75_metabat_487_sub | reverse complement strand
AAGACTAATGATGTTGATGTGATGAAAGTAGTAATTATCAATCAAGCAAGGATGACTTCTACTCGACTTCCTGCCAAAGTATTGAAGCAAGTATTAGGTAAGCCACTATTGGAGTACCAAATCGAAAGATTACGGCGAGTTAAGTTAGCTAATCAAATTGTCGTAGCAACAACTATTAATGATACTGACCAACCAATTATTGATTTATGCGATCGCTTATCTATTCCTCACTATCGAGGCTCAGAAGATGATGTCTTAGCTCGTTATCACGGTGCAGCGATCGCCCATCAAGCTGATGCTGTAGTTCGAGTTACTTCCGATTGCCCCATAATTGATCCTCAAATAATCGATCAAGTAATTCAGTTTTATTTAGATGAATATCCTAAATATGACTATGTTTCTAACTGTTTAGAAAGAACTTATCCTCGCGGCATGGATACTGAGATATTTGCTTTTCAGTCCTTAACCGAAGCATTTATTCAAACAACTTTTCAGGCAGATAGAGAGCATGTCACACCTTTTATTTATAGGCAATCTAATAGATATAATTTGGGTCAAATTAACTATGTTGAAAATCACATCGCCCATCGATGGACAGTGGATACATTAGAAGACTTTGAATTGATTAAGAAAATAATTGAAAATTTATATCCTCTTAAGCCAGAGTTCTCATTGGAGGATTGTCTTGAGCTACTATCACAGAATCCTGCGTGGATGGCGATTAACCAACACATCGAGCAGAAACATTTACAAATATAAATTTATTTGGATTCAGACTAAATAATACTTCTATTTATCTCACACACAAAGATTTTATCTTGGGATTTCACAAAACATGAGCATAATGACAACCAAAATTTCTTCACATCCGATTGCTCATCGATTAACAAAATTAGGCAATGTAGCAATTAGAGTTGATGCCAACCCTGATATTGGTATGGGACACCTACGACGTTGTCTAACCTTGGCGAAACAACTACATTTAGATGGATTTGTCGTGCAACTGATCTGTAGGTCTTTTTGTGATAAAAACGTAGAGAAATTAGTTAGGGATTTTAATATAGCATTCCTTAATCAGCCTGAAATTATCTACAACTATAATGATCCTCAAAGCCAAGAGTTATGGGATGCCGAAACCACTCTATCAATTATCGGGCATTATCCTAGCTATGTATCTTGGGTAATTGTTGACAGTTATCAACTGAGTGAGTTATGGGAAAAAACTATTTCTCAAGCTGGTCATAAAATATTAGCGATCGACGACTTCCGAAATCGTCGTCACCACGCTGATTTGCTACTTAGTGATACCAGTATTTCTTTTTCCAAAGAAATGAATGGAAATAAAAATGGTTTCTACGAATTGGTAGGTTTAAAGTATACCCTTGTTGATTCAGAATATGCGTTTATTCAAGAGCAATCTATATCGTTAGTAAAACCAAAGCGGATACTTATTTCCTACGGGGGGAGCGATCCGACAGATGAAACAACTAAAGCATTAGAGGCAATTTATTTCTTGAGAAACCATAAACGATTTCAAGAATGCTTCGGGATCGTTGATGTCGTTGTAGGTCAGGTAAACCCAAAGGCTGATATGGTCATACATGCTGCTAGGGAGCTTGATAATGTAAAAGTCCATCTCGCTCCTAGCAGCCTAGCCTATTTTCTTCATAAGACAGATATATTTCTTACTGCGGGTGGGAACTCTATGGTAGAAGCACTAACAATGCGAAAGCCCTGTTTAGTGACAGTAACCAGTGAGAACCAATCTTTAATGGTGAATCAACTAGTAGAGAAATCAGCAATTATTGCACTTGGACATCATGTACAAGTTAATTCAGAACTTATAGCAAATGCTTTGATTGATATTTGTACTAAATATGAACAGATTGCCAATAGATTCACTTCTCAGTCTATATTTGATCATCTAGGAGCAAGTCGTGTATCTATCATGATGCAATCAATATCCTGAGATAAAATTGATTCTTTTAAAGTTGAAAATATGGCAAAAACAAATGGGAAAAGTAGCTATTAATATAGGCAATAAGATTATAGGATCGGGGCTACGTCCTATGATTGTTGCAGAGATGTCAGGCAATCATAATGGGGACTTGAATAAAGCGATCGCAATTGTTCGTGCTGCGGCAGCTAATGGCGCTGATGCAATTAAACTCCAAACTTATACTCCTGATACTTTAACTATTGATAGCAGACGACCAGAATTTTTTATTGAAGATCCTACAAGTATTTGGCATGGTCGCCGCCTGTGGGATTTATATGCAGAGGCACATACACCTTGGGAGTGGCATGAGCCTATTTTTGAGGTAGCGCGTAGCGAAGGATTAGCTTGTATAAGTACAGCATTTGATCGCAAGTCATTGGAATTTCTAATTTCGATAGGAGTAGATGCAATTAAGATCTCGTCTTTTGAGCTTATTCATATTCCATTGATTGAGCAGGCTGCCCGTTCCAATAAGCCAATACTATTATCTACTGGCATGGCTACAGTCCAAGAAATTGATGAAGCAGTTGCCATAATTCGAGACAATGGTTGCGATCAGTTTGTTCTGCTTAAATGTACAAGTGCCTACCCATCAATAGAAAAAGATGCAAATATCTTGACTATCAATGATATGCGGCAACGCTATGGGTGCGAAGTTGGTTTGTCTGATCACACAATTTTGCCATATGCGGCTTTAGCCTCTACAGCCCATGGAGCAGTGTTGATAGAAAAGCATTTCACGATCGCACGTTCTGAAGGTGGTGTAGATTCATCTTTTTCGATTGAGCCTTCAGAACTCTATGAACTGTTTAAGGGAACTGAGCTAGTTTGGCAAAGTTTAGGAGATGTTTGTTATGGTTCACTCTCTACTGAATATGCTTCGCTGAGGGAACGTCCTTCAATTTATGTCGTTCGTCCTATTAAAAAAGGAGAATTATTTACAGAAGAAAATATACGTGTTATTCGTCCTGCTGATGGTCTTGCCCCAAAGCACTATAGTAGTGTGATTGGTAAAAAATGTGTAGTTGATATTGAGCATGAAATGCCAATGTCATGGACTATGATTGAGTAAATGTTGGATAGCGATAAATCATTTCTATTTCTTTTATGTAGGTAAGGAATCAAATAAAATGTCTGATTATTTAAATGCCAACTCAAAGTATTGGTCTAATACCTATGATGCCCCAAATGTTGAAAGTTTTATATTTAGATTTTACGGACGAATCCTAAAATTTGATTGCGGAATTGACGGCTCAAATCATGAGAAATTACTAGACTTTGGTTGCGGTCAAGGTGGAGCATTGAACTACTTTGACAAACTAGGATTTAACTGTCATGGTGTAGATATTGCATCAAATGATATCAAGAAAGCTCAATCACTCATGCCTCATGTGGCAAATCAATTTATGGTGATTGATCCTAAACCTAGTGAAGAAAATATCTTTTTTCAAGGGGATTTTGACGTTGTAATATCAATACAAACTCTGGATTTCTTGTCAAACTCTGATTTTGAAAAAGCAATTAAGTGCCTTTACCATAATATGAAAACTGGAGCGAAAATTTATGTTTCAATGAATGGCTGGACTAATTATTATCGCAATCATGGGGAATATGTTGGGAATGGTTTATGGCACATTAAACTACAAACAGAACGACTAAATTATGACCTTTTTCTTAATTTTATTAAAGACAAAGATGAGATGAGAGAAAAGTTTTGTTTGTTTGAACCAGTGTATGTAGACTACTATGATTCCTCATTTAGAGGAGAAGGTAGTGAGTTCAGATATACATTCTTTGGCGTAAAAAAATAAGAAGGGAGAATAATCCATGAAGCTTAATTCTCATAATGAGTGGGATACCCTAAAAACAGTTGTTGTTGGAACTATTACAGGTTTTAGCCCAGGGCTTGAGATCATTAATTCATCTCCTGATATTTTGGAAAGTGCAATCTCACTAGCAAGAAAAGCCTATCCTCAATGGTATTTAGACGAAGTGGGTGAAGATTTAGAAGGTTTATGTAACATTTTTCGACAAGCAGGAGTGGATGTCCTGCGCCCAAACTGGTCAGAGAGTTCGTCTTATTTTCAGACTCCTAATTGGAGTGCTTCTGGTTTTGATATATACAACGTGAGGGATATCCACATTGTCTTTGGTGACTCCTTAATTGTTAGTGCGCCATCGTCAAAGTTTCGTTTGTTTGAATCCTATGCTTTTCATGACCTGCTGTATCAAAATTTCTTTGAAGACGGATTCAAGTGGATATCAGCACCTTTACCAAGACTGAAAGATGAGTATATTCACGAGATTCAGCGACCTCGAAGCGATCTGGAAACAGTAGAAGACAAGCTCCATCAGCGTTTGAGTCATGGATTGAATGAAACTTTCCATTACCTTGATGAAGATGAAATTATTTTTGATGCGGCTAATATTATTAGGCTAGGGAGAGATGTTCTATTCTTAGTTTCAAGTACAGGAAATCGTAAGGCTGTTAAATGGCTGAAAAATATTCTTGGCTCTGATTATCAAGTACATGTAACTCATGCCTATCGCTCTTCACATCTTGATTCTACGATACTCCCCCTTTGTTCTAATACTGTGTTACTAAATGGGGCGAGGGTAAGTCAGAAAACCTGTCCAGAAATATTTGAAGGCTGGGATAAGTCATATTTTACTGAGGTTGCGCCAGTCCCCAAGACTGAAATTGAATTTCATCAATCTGTTCGTCTCCCAGTCTATAAAGAACTATTGGCAATGGGGGTAACCTCACATATTAATCAAATTAGCTCACCTTGGGCTGGTTTGAATGTCATGTCAATTGATCCACAGACTGTGCTTGTGCATGATCAGCAGACTGAGATGATCAAATTATTAGAATCCAAAAAGTTCACGGTAATACCAGTTCGTATGCGTCATTGTTACACCATGCTTGGAGGATTGCACTGTACAACACTTGATGTAGTTAGAGAATCATCCATTTAGATTGGGAACAAAGAAATAAGATGGGCAGTACAAGGTAATGCTTATCTTGTTCTCAAAAACATAAATTTTAGTCTAGTCAACATTAGTGGATAAACTATTTGTAAAGATACTTTTGATTCTGAAGACACCTAATAATTACTTTAAACTCAGTCATCAAAGCTTTAATCTCTTTTGTCTTGTGAGAGGAGCAAATATCCACTAAATCAAGATTTAATATGAATAAATTGTTCCATAAGTTACTTTATATATTTAATTACCAAGAGAAGTGGCAGATTGTTATAATTTTCTTGCTTATGCTGGTGGGGGCAGGATTAGAAACACTGGGAGTTGGATTGATTCCGCCTTTTGTCGCCTTATTAGGAAATCCTGAAATTATTGAACGGCAAAAAATATTAAGTTGGCTTTATATACAACTAGGAGCAAGTTCTCATCAGCTATTTTTGTTATGGATAAGCCTTATTCTGTTAGGTGTTTATTTCTTCAAAAATACCTATCTTGCCATTCTGACCTATTGGCAATACCACTTTCTCTACGAAAAACAAATATCTCTTTCTGCCCGCCTTTTAAAATTATATTTAAATAGTCCTTATACATTTCACCTTCAACGTAATTCAGCAGAGTTAGTTTGCAATGTTACTTCTGAAGTCCCATTGATTTTTTCAGGTGTGCTTGTACCAATGCTAATTTTAATTACGGAAATGATGGTGATGAGTTGCATCGTAGTTTTACTCGTGATCGCAGAACCATTATCATCTGCGATCGCTGCCATATTTCTATGTGTATCGATATTTTGGCTCAATAAAACCATCCGTAAGCAAATGAATGGACAAGGATTAATTCGCCAAGCGCAAAGCGGTCAAATGATTAAATGGGTCAATCAAGGCTTAGGTGGTATTAAAGAAACTAAAGTATTGGGTAGAGAAATATTTTTTCTGAAGGCTTTTACTAAAAGCACACAAGCCTTTGGTAAAGCTAATCTAATTGTGGGATTAGCAACTCAACTACCTAACCTATTTATAGATACAGTGTTAATTGCATCTGTATTATTAATTGTCATCTTTAGCTTAATTCAAGGTAGACAAATTCAGTCGATTTTACCAATGCTGTCTTTATTTGCGATCGCGGCTTTACGTCTGATGCCATCCACTAAGCGCATTATCTCAACGATTACAACTATTCGTTATTCTAAAGATGCGGTTGATCTGATTTATCACGATCTCATATCTTTAGAAACTACATCAACTTCAATATCATTAGTCAAATCATCTCAAATATCATCAGACCTATTTCAAAAGTCAATCGAACTAAAAGATATCTTTTATCAATATCCTAATAGTTCCAAGCCATCATTGCTAGGTATTTCTCTATCAATTGCTAAAGGACAATCGATTGCATTTGTAGGTGTATCAGGATCGGGTAAAACAACACTTATTGATGTTCTTTTAGGATTGCTAACACCTAGTCAAGGTGAAATACTAGTTGACGGCAAAAATATTCTTACTAATCTTGCAAGTTGGCAGCAACAAATTGGGTATATTCCTCAAAGTATCTATTTGTCCGACGATACTATTCGCAATAATATCGCCTTTGGTTTGGCTACTAATGAAATAAAAGAAGAACAAGTATGGGTAGCTATCAAAGCAGCTCAGTTAGAAGAGCTAGTGCAAAGCTTGCCAGAGCAGCTAGACACTCTAGTTGGTGAGTGTGGTATTCGCCTATCGGGTGGTCAACGTCAGCGTATCGGTATTGCGAGAGCGCTATATCATAATCCAGAAGTAATCATCATGGACGAGGCGACTGCTGCCTTAGACAATACAACTGAGCGAGAGTTTATGCAGGCTTTAGAAGCCATGAGTGGACATAAAACAATGATTATGATTGCTCATCGATTAAGCACTGTCAAAAACTGCGATCGCCTCTATTTGATTAAAGATGGTACTGTGGCAGATGTGGGAACTTACGACTTTCTCATATCGCAAAACAAAGAATTTCAAGTAATGTCTCAATAGCACATGGGCTCCCAAAAATGAGAAACAGTCTCAAAATCGTTTTTTTTGCTCCTCACACAGCTATTTGGGTTCATGCTTTCCCTGAAGCTCTTATAGCTGAAGCATTGCAACAGGAAGGACATGAAGTTATTTACATCACTTGCGGTGAATTGTTTAATAGCTATTGCATCTGCATGAATGCATCTGGACTATCACAAGATTCCTCTACTATAGACAAAAAAAATATTTGTATAACTTGTAATACAAACAAAAAAGTTGTTCGACAAAATTTTAACTTTGAAGGATATGACTTAACCGATAAATTAACGTTGGATGATATTGATTTAATTGAATCTACTGTTAGCAAAGTTACAAAAGAAAATTTTCTGGATCTGTCGATAGAAAATATAGAGATAGGAAGATTTGCTCTTTACGAAGTCTTATTGAAATATAAAAAATCCAACTTAGTCTTTTCTGACAATGAATGGTCAAGTTACCTTACTGGTTTAAAAAATACTCTGTCTTCATTTATTGTTTGTCGCCATATTTTAGAACAAGAAAAACCAGATCGAGTAATTACTTATAATTCACTTTACTCAGTCAACCGAGTTTGTCTGGAGCTAGCAAAAAGTCAGGATATTGCAACTTATTTTTTACATGCTGGAGTAAATCTATCGGATAGACTAGAAACCATTTTAATTGGCAAAAATTCTACTTTTGATTTTCATCAAGAACTTCTAAATTATTGGTTTATATACCAAAATCAAACTTGTTCCCAGAAACTAATCAAAAAAGTAACAGATCATTTTTTGAGCTTGTTAAATGGTCAGCATTTCTTAGTTTACTCTTCACCTAGAAAAGGAAATCCAGTAGATATAAGATTATATTTTGGAATTCAAGAAAGCCAGGAAATTCTTGTAGCAACTATGAGCAGTTATGATGAAATATTTGCTGCTGAAACGGTTGGAATTATATCTAATGAACATGATTTAATATTTCCCAAACAAATTGATTGGATCAAGTCATTAGTTGATTTTACAGAAAGTCGTCCTGATTTGTTTTTGATTGTTAGGGTACATCCTCGGGAGTTTCCTAACCGTAGAGATTCAGTTAAGTCAGACCATACCTTAGCTATACAAGAGTTATTACAAAATTTGCCTAAAAATGTCAGAGCCAATTATCCAAGTGACAACATATCGCTCTATGATTTGGCTGAACACACAGATTTATTTCTTAATGCATGGTCTAGTGCTGGCGAAGAAATGAGTTTCTTTGGAATTCCAGTAGTTATCTATTCACGCGAACTAGTATTTTATCCACCTGAATTACATTATGTTGCTACTAGTAAAAATGACTTTTTCTCTAAGATTGATGAAGCCTTAGCTGATGGCTGGAATTTTGAAAGAATGCGGCAGGGATATCGTTGGCATGTCTTAAAACTAGAACGATGTGCATTCAATATCTCTGAGAGTTTTACTTCTGAAGAATCTAGCATTCAAAGTAGAAATAAACACTTGCAATCTCCGTTAAGTATAGTTAAAAAGTTTTATACTAAGGCTAGAGCTAAGTTATCATCAGCTTATAAGGTGAAACGCAACTACAATCAGCGAACTAGTGACTGTCAAAATCGAGCTAGCTTTTTAGAATCTAGAAATCAGATGAATTCTTTGATTACTGAAAGCAAAAATACAATGCTTGATTTACCTCAAATAGATCATGAAGTTGTTTCTTCTGAACAAGAAGCTATATACATAAAAAAAGAGATTATGCGTTTAATCGAGGTTCTTTACAGGCATTACCCTCCTTTAGTGAAACCGAACACCTTAAGGGAAAAGTTACTGAAACTGATAAATGAATAGTTATGTTATTAATTACGTTGTTAAAGAAAAAGCTCAAATTATGGCTCAAACCACTCAAAGCTTTAATCAAGATCATCTCGCTGATTGAAGGTACATTTGCTTACAGGAGAACTCGGATAACCCCTAAAAAAGCATATCTCAGCTTGATAAGCCTCTATTGCTTAACTAATGGATACTCTAATGCGTTTCTGTCATGGCTTTTAAAATTACGACGACCTCCCTATATATTTCCTCACACTAATGGTGTTTTAGGAGATCTAGATAGTACAAAAATAAGTAAGGTCGTCAAGGCAATCAGGAAAGATGGATATTATGTGTTTGATCGATTGTTGGCAGTAGATGTATGCGAAAAGCTTATCTCTTTTGCCCTAACGAAAAAATGTAATTTAAAGGATACTTCAGACCCTACCCTAAAGTTATCAATTTATGATCGAGAGAATCCTGTAGCAGTTACATATTGGTTACAAGAAGAAGATTTAATATCTAATCCCGACATCCAAATGCTGATGGGAGATTTGTCCATTTTGGCGATCGCGCAAGCTTATCTTGAAACTCAACCAATTTTAGATATCGTCGCTATGTGGTGGAGTACTGCCTTGTCAAAGACAGCTTGTACTGACTCTGCCCAGCTTTATCACTTTGATATGGATAGAATTAAATGGCTGAAGTTTTTTGTTTATTTGACTGATGTAACTATTGATAATGGTCCGCATTGCTATATTGCAGGTTCCCATCAAATTGGTGGTAAACCTAAAGAGCTTTTAAATCTTGGCTATGCGAGAATATCTGACGAAGACATTGTAAGGTTTTATCCCAAAGAGAGATTTGTTGAAGTTACAGCTCTCAAAGGCACTATAATCGCAGGCGACACTTTGTGTTTTCATAAGGGGAAGGCGCTTAAAAAAGCCGATCGCCTTATTTTAGAGCTGGAATTTACGAATAGTTTATTTGGAGGAAGTTACCAAAAAGTTGAACTAAAAAATATCAACAATAGTAACTTATCAGAATCAGTAAAAAATTATAGTCGAGTCTTTCAGAAATTTATTCTAAACTAAAAAAATGAGTAACTTAGAGCTAATTCCCTGTCCACTATGTAGAAGCCATAGTAACTTTGAATCTTTAAATATTAACTATAAAGATGAACACATCTCTAATTATGGAAGTCTATATGCAGGTAGACAAAAAAGTGAATGGAAAATCTGCTCTCAATGTGGATTTGTTCATCAGAATCCACGTCCATCTAAAGAGGATTTAAATCAATTTTACCTAAATTCTAGTTATCACAGTAATAAAATTCCTAAATCCTATTTTTTAGAGAATGGTAAGCACTATGTTGATTTTGCTAGATGGTATTACTTAGAGAAGATTCAATATGCGATCGCTAATTCATCTCTTACAGAACTAGGCAAAGTATTTGATATTGGCGCTGGGCATGGTGGAGTATTAAAAATTTTTGAGCAAGACTTGGGTTGGCAGGTATATGGCGTTGAACCCGACAAACATCTATATGACTATGCCACTAATTGTCTAGGCTTAAAGTCTATTCAAAACACAATCCTAGACAAGAATACGGAAATTGCGGATCAAGTTGATTTAGTATTCAGTAATCATGCCTTTGAACATTTTGCAGATTTAGAGCAGGTAATGCGTGGTATTCAAAAAATACTGAAACCTGATGGCTATGTATTTACTGCTATTCCCACTTATTACAAAAATCGTTCAGACCTATCTCGTCAATGGTTGAATGCTGGTCATTACTCAATATTTACTCATAAATCTATCAATCAACTTTTTGCTAAATATGGTTTTGAAGAAGTAACTCACACGTATAGAGGCTGGAATAAAGAGATAGATGATTTGTGGCACTTAGCTAAATTTACAGGAGTTACAAAAACAGACAATTTATTCTATGAAGATCCCCACAAAGTCAAAAGCTATATAAACATCACTAACCCTATCAACTCTATTATTAATTATCCAGTCTACTCAAACTATGCCAAGAGAATTGAGACTATTAATATTTTTAAGCAAAAATTACGCTTCATACATCGTAATTTTAAGCTGTTGTTTACTTCACCCAAACTAGCGATCGCTAATATCAAAGAAAAATTATTCAACAAAAGTTAGATCGATGATAGACAAGATTAAACGTAGGATCGGTATCTACTGGCAAGATATCTTTCATTTAGATATTAAACTCCTTAAACAAGGTAAAGGGCTTAGAGAGGGGCGCTATTTTTATCAAAAGCAGTATATAGACTTTCAAATTAAAGAAGGAGATAAAGTCTTAGATATTGGTAGTGGTGGTTATCCTTTTCCTTTAGCTACTCACCTTGCAGACTTCTATGAAGGTAAAACAACGCATAGAAATGAGGAGCTTAAGCGTGATGATCGACCATTTACTGTATGTAATTTAGAGTTAACTCCTTTTACTGATAAAGAATTTGATTTTGTTTATTGTTCTCATGTGTTGGAGCATGTAGAAGATCCTATTCAAGCATGTGAAGAGTTAATGAGGATCGGTAAACGTGGCTATATCGAGACCCCATCAAAAATCTCAGATACGATGTTTAACTTTACAAAAATTCATAACCATCATAAATGGCATACTCAAGTTCTGGGAAATACTTTGATTTTTATGGAATGGAAATCTAGCGAAAGAAGAGATTTGGGGACTGACTATTTCTTCCATCAGTACCATTCTAAATGGCAGAATCCTTTTCAGGATTTAGTGTGGAATAATCGCGATCTTTTTGTAAACATGATGTTATGGGAAGAAAAATTCAATTATATTGTTATTAATAAAGAAGGAGAAGTTGTTGTCTCCACTAAATTTAACACATAAATGAAGTTTAGATTCTTGTTATGCCGTATAGTAAAATCGAAAT
>JANNDZ010000770.1:0-4679 GCA_031378395.1 Pseudanabaena sp. OTE_75_metabat_487_sub | reverse complement strand
TCAAAATGGCAGCGCCATTTTGAGCATTGGTGAAATAGGCTTGCAGCATTAACTGCTTGAGATCAGCGATCAGAGGATAGCGAGGATTTGCGCCAGTACATTGATCGTCAAAGGCTTGATCCGCCATGTCCTCCACATGTGCCATGAAGAATTCTTCGCCGATACCTTGCTCCAAGAGAGCATCCTTGATTGTGTCAGGAATATCTACTTGACGTTTGAGATCTTCTACAGCAGCAATCAATAGCTCAACTTTCTCATCATCCGTTTCACCTCCTAAATGCAAATAGTTAGCAATCTGGGCATAGCGCCATTTACTATTGGGATATTTATTTTGTGAGAAAATCGCTTGTTTAAAGGGAACATCCGTTGCATTGTAACGAATCACATGGGAAATCATCAGCGCATTGGCTAACCCGTGAGCAAGATGGCAAGTACCACCTAACTGATGAGCAATCGAGTGACAGACACCCAAGAAGGCATTGGCAAAAGCCATCCCTGCGATCGTGGCGGCATAATGGACTTTTTCTCGCGCTTTAGGATCTTTCGCTCCATTTTTGTAAGCACTTGGCAAATACTTGAATAACAACCGAATTGCCTCTAAAGCTAATCCATTCGTATATTCTGAAGCAAGTACCGAAACATAAGCCTCGATCGCATGGGTAAGTGCGTCAATACCACCATAGGCAGTAAGTCGTTTCGGCATATTTAGCGTCAGTTCAGGATCGACGATCGCCATATTCGGAGTCAATGCATAATCGGCAAGCGGATATTTGATATGCGATTTCTCATCGGTGACCACCGCAAAAGGCGTGACTTCCGAGCCAGTGCCTGATGTAGTAGGAATAGCCACCATCAGAGCTTTTGTGCCAAGGGGAGGCAACTCGTAAACACGTTTACGAATATCCATAAATCGCATTGCTAAGCCTTCAAACTCAATGTCGGGATGTTCATACATCAGCCACATGATTTTTGCCGCATCCATTGGCGAACCGCCCCCAAAGGCGATAATCACATCGGGGTGAAAGCTGTTGCAGATTTCTAAGCCTTTGCGAACCGTGGCTAAAGATGGATCGGGTTCTACATCATAGAAGGTGTAATGAGCAAGTCCGATTTCTTCCAAACTATCGGTGACTTCCTTGGTTAAACCTAGTTCAAACAAAGGGCGATCGGTGACAATCAATGCGCGTTTTCGCCCAGCCAGATCCCGCAATGCGACAGGCAAACAACCAGACTTGAAATAAATCTTTGGTGGGATGCGAAACCACAGCATGTTCTCCCGTCGTTCAGCCGCAGTTTTGATATTCAACAAATGTTGTGGAGTAACGTTTGCAGATACCGAATTACCACCCCAACTACCGCAACCAAGGGTCAATGAAGGATCAAGCCGAAAATTATAGAGATCACCGATCGCACCCTGCGAAGATGGCGTATTAATCAACATCCGAGAGGTTTCTAGTTTGCTCTCAAAATAGCGAATATGTTCTTGATTGTTGGCTGCGGTATAGAGTACCGAAGTATGTCCATGCCCTCCAAATAAGACCAACTCTTCAGCTTTATCGACAGCATCATGGAAATCCTTAGCGCGATACATAGCAAGAATAGGCGAAAGTTTCTCATAGGCGAAGGGTTCATCCTTAGAAATCGCTTCCACTTCACCGATCAAAACTCTGGTATTTTCTGGTATGCCAAAGCCTGCAACTTCAGCAATTTTGATCACTGATTGCCCGACGATCGCAGCATTCAGTCTGCCATCTTTTAAAATTACTTGACGAATCTGATCGCGTTCTGATTCATTGAGGAAATATGCACCACGCTTAATAAATTCCGTTCTCACCGCTTCATAAATTGCCTCTACCACGACTACAGACTGCTCAGAAGCGCAAATCGTGCCATTGTCAAAGGTCTTACTGAGAATGATTGAACTTACCGCCATTTGAATATGCGCAGTTTCATCAATAATCGCGGGCGTATTCCCAGCACCAACTCCAATGGAAGGATGCCCCGAAGAGTAAGCAGCCTTGACCATACCAGGTCCGCCCGTTGCCAAGATCAGCTTAATGTTCAGATTTTGCATCAAAGCTTGAGAAAGTGGCACAGTCGGTTCATCGATCCAGCCAATGATATCGGGAGGTGCACCTGCGGCTACGGCAGCAGCAAGCACAATTTTTGCCGCAGCGATCGTGCAGTCTTTGGCATGGGGATGGGGCGAGAAAATAATTCCGTTTCTAGTTTTCAAAGCAATCAAAGACTTGAAAATAGTTGTGGAAGTAGGATTGGTGACAGGTACGATTCCTGCGAGTAGTCCCACAGGTTCGGCAATGCGCTCATAGCCAAAATGCTTGTCTGATTCAATTACGCCGCAAGTTTTATCATTTTTATACTTGTTATAAATCATCTCCGAAGCAAAGTGATTTTTGATCGCTTTATCTTCAATTACGCCCATACCCGATTCTTTAACCGCAGCTTTTGCTAGAGGAATTCGCGCCGCATTTGCCGCCAAAGCAGCCTGTTTAAATATGCGATCGACCTGCTCTTGAGTAAATGTAGCGTATTCAGCTTGAGCTACTTTCACCCGTTGAATGAGTAACTCTAATTCTTCAATATTTGTAACTTTCATATTTAATCTTCCTAAATTTAAATTACGAATTATGAATTACGAATTATGAATTACGAATGACGAATGACGAGTTGCTAATTCGTAATTCGTAATTTTTAAATCCCGATCGCACCAAGTGCATTGATTCCGCGATCGCGAAATATTTCGACTGTCTGCTGTACTAATTCTGGAGAGGCTGGTGGCGTGTCTTTAAGGGAGTAAGGCAAGCCCAACTGTTCCCACTTATATTCTCCCATTTTATGAAATGGGAGAACTTCTAATCTTTCGACATTTTTTAAGGTGGCAATGAAATCAGCAAGTTGGTTAATATTATCCTTGTTATCGGTGAGGTGCGGTACTAACACGAATCTGATCCATACAGGTTTGCCAATATCGCTGAGATATCTTGCCATCGTTAGAGTTGGTTCAATGGAAACATTAGTGACTTTGTAATAAAGTTCAGGGATGTAAGATTTGATATCAAGAAGAACCAAGTCTGTTTCTTCTTGAACTGGTTTGGCAACTTCTAATGCACAGTAACCAGAGGTGTCAAGGGCAGTATGTAAGCCTAGTTGGTGACAACGAGCAAATATTTCTCTAGTAAATTCTGGCTGCATCAATGGTTCTCCACCACTTACGGTGACACCTCCTTTGCGAATATAGGATTTACATTTATTAATCTCATTGATTAGATATTCAACAGTAACTTCCTTGCCGTCATGGGCATTGCGACAGTCGGGATTATGACAATATAGGCAACGTAGCGGACAGCCCTGAGTGAAGACTATAAACCTGATTCCCGGTCCATCAACAGTGCCAAAAGTTTCGATTGAATGAATGCGTCCAATTCCAGACATCATATCTCCTCTTAATTTTTTAAAAGTGCCGCTTTGCGGCACTTTTAAAAACCTATACCCGTTCGTGGAACGTGCGCTTAATTACATCCATTTGCTGCTCACGGGTGAGCTTAATGAAGTTCACCGCATAGCCCGAAACTCGAATTGTAAGCTGTGGATAGTTTTCGGGATGCTCCATGGCATCTAGGAGCATATTGCGATCGAGAGCGTTCACGTTAATGTGATGACCGCCATCGTGGAAATAGCCATCTAACAGATTAACTAGATTATTAGTGCGATCGCTTTCCTGTCTACCCAATGCTGTAGGCACAATCGAGAAAGTGTTGGAAATGCCATCCTGACAATCGCCATAGGGAAGTTTGGCAACCGATGAAAGCGATGCGATCGCGCCACAACAATCTCGTCCATGCATAGGATTCGCGCCTGGAGCAAATGGTTCACCTGCTCTGCGCCCATCGGGAGTATTACCTGTTTTTTTACCATAGACCACATTGGAAGTAATTGTTAGGACCGACTGGGTGGGCGTGGCATTGCGATACGTAGGGTGTTTGCGGATTTCATTCATAAATCTTGCCACGAGGTCAATAGCAATGCTATCTACAAGATCGTCATTGTTGCCATATTTGGGATATTCGCCCTCGGTGACATAATCCACAGCCAAGCCCTGCTCGTTCCGAATTACTTTCACCTTAGCGTATTTAATAGCTGAAAGCGAATCTGCAACTACTGACAAACCCGCGATCCCACAAGCCATCGTCCGATAGACATCGCGATCGTGTAACGCCATTTCGATGCGCTCGTAGCAATATTTATCATGCATGTAGTGAATGACATTGAGCGTGTTGATGTATAGCTTCGCCAGCCATGCCATCATCTGCTGTAAGCGATCGTTGACTTCTTGATAATCGAGATATTCACTGGTAATCGGTGCAAAGTTAGGAGCGACTTGATCGCCAGACTTCTCATCTTTACCGCCATTAATTGCATATAGTAAAGTCTTCGCGAGATTTACCCTAGCGCCGAAGAACTGCATCTGTTTACCGATTCGCATTACTGATACACAACAGGCGATCGCATAGTCATCACCATAAGTCGGACGCATCAGGTCATCATTTTCATACTGAATTGAACTGGTATCGCTGGAAATTTTGGCACAGAACTGTTTGAAGTGATCGGGTAAATGTTCTGACCAAAGGACAGTTAGGTTAGGTTCAGGAGCAGTACCA
>JANNDZ010000071.1:0-6652 GCA_031378395.1 Pseudanabaena sp. OTE_75_metabat_487_sub | reverse complement strand
ATCTTCAGCTACGGCTTTCATCGCCTTGCCCAGCTTGGTGAAGTTAATCCCATAGGTGAGAATCGCTAAAATGATACCTGATACGCCAAAAATAACAATTTGGACGGTGCGAATGTTTATCGGTTTGTCGATTGTGCCGAAATTTATTGCTGGTGGTAGGTTTCCATAAATATTGGCAGGGAAGTTATAGCTCTCGGCTCCCACAAAATATTGAATCGTATTGACGATGACTACGGCTACGCCCAAACTGGAAACTAAGGTGAGTAATGGATCGGCTTGGCGATCACGTAGTGGGCGGAAGGCAATCCGCTCGATCGCAATACTTACCAATCCCGCGAGAATACTGCTGATAAAAATGGCAACAAAAAAGGGTAAATGCAGTTCTTTAGGTAAGGATAGGTTGGCAAGTATGCCATTAAATCCAAATGCTCCGCCACAGAGTACATAAGTAAAATATGCGCCGAGCGTAAATACAGCACCGTGAGCAAAGTTAATGATTCCTAAAATCGAGAATACTAATGTGTATCCAAGGGCAAAGATGGCGTAGACACTGCCAATCGATAAGCCATTTAAAAACTGCTGTAAAAATATCGAAAAGTCCATGCGAGGTTTTATGGGTTTTTTAAAAAATTCTACACTTGCGATCGCGATAGTTGCGATCGCTGTAACAGTCACGCCAGCAATATCAGCAATTACCACGCTCAATCGTCCCCATGGAGCATCAAAAAAATCCCAGAATAAATCTCCAGATAAATCTCAGGACTTAGTTGCTACTAATGGCTCCTCTGAAGCAATTCAACTACCCGATACAGGCGCACAGAACGATGGCTGGAGCTGTGGACCTAATTCGGCGGCGCGGATATTACGTTATTACGGTCATGATGTTAACTATGCAACAGTTCGAGCCGCGACTGACAAAAAACTATTTTTGCCACAACAATTCCGTAATCCTTTGAATAATCAATGGATTGAGGTGCGGACTGGCACGCCGCCGCAGACATTACAACAGGTTATGCAACGCTGGGAGGGCGATCGCGTCAGGAAATCGCCACAAACTAGTTTTAATCGGCTAATTAATTTAGTGCGATCGGGTAAACCTGCGATCGCTTTAGTTAGGGTCGGCGGTTTGACTATTCCCTATGTTGGCGCAATTCCTTATCTACATTGGATTGCAGTGACGGGAGCTGATCCACAAAGTCAACAAATTTATTACACAGATACTAATAGCCAAACTTATTCTTTGTCCTACCAAGATTTTCAAACTATGTGGAATTTAGGCTTGGATCGAGATGTCAGTGGTGCGATCGCGAGTGTCCTCAAAAGTAATGGTGTAGAGGCAAGAACAATTGTGTGGGTAGACAAATAAAACCCGAACCAATAAATTCTTAAAAGTGGTGCTTCGCAACACTTTTAAGAATTTATTGGTACGGGTTTGGGATTTACGCCGTTCGACTCATCATGTTGAGGAGACTTTGCAAATACGATAAATAATTGAAATCTACAATTTGATAGGTTTCCTTGCTAAAGTCATTGATGTGGTGTGATGGATCAAGACTTAGCTCTTCTAATTTGTTCTTCTAAATTTCTAAATCTATAAACCTACTGCTCATTCTCATTTCTGCTTTACCAACTCATAACTTTTGATGGCAGAAACAAGCTAAAAGCAATATTAACTATGATCAAAACCGCAATTACGAAGATCGCACTAGTAGGATTTCTTCCGCTAATATGCAGTCTCGCTCCTGCTCTTGACCCGATCGCCTTAGCTCAAACTTCATCGACTGCTACTAATGAGATTACTCAAAAAATTTCTCAGAGTGATCCACTTGCCAATACACCAATCAAGTTGGTTGAACGCGCTAACTCTCTTAGAGAGCAAAATCAACTTGATCGCGCCCTTGCTCTGTACCGCCAAGCGATCGCGGAGAGTCCAGAGTTAGTACCTGCTTACTATGGTTTGGGTGTCACGTTGCGCCAAAAAGGGGATATCCAAGGTGCAATCGAAGCTCACCGCCAAGCGATTTTAATCGATAAAAGCTATACGCCTGCCTATTACGGTTTGGGGATAGCCCTCTATCAAAAAGGTGATGCTAATGGGGCGATCGATGCTTACAACCAGTTTGTGCAGCTTAGCAAGGCAGACACTAACCTTGCTCCTGTTTATTACAATTTGGGGTTAGCTCATGAACGCAAAAATAATATTCAAGGCGCGATCGCATCTTTCCGTAAGGCGATTGAGTTTGATCCTAAATATGCTCTTGCCCATAATGGCTTAGGCACTGTGCTGCGTCGCCAAGGCAATCGTCAAGAGGCGATCGCATCTTATCGCAAGGCGATCGAGCTTGCTCCGCAGTATGCAGTAGCCCATTTTGCGCTGGGAATTTCGCTGTATGAAGATCGCGACTATGCAGGATCAATCGAGGCTTATAAACGAGTAACTACGATTGATCCGAATTTTCCGAATGTTTATTACAATCTTGGCTTGGCATATAACCAAATCGACGATCGGCAAAAGGCGATCGCTACTTTCCGCAAAGCATCAGAACAAGATCCTCGCAATGCTGATATCTATGCGGCCCTAGGTAGTGCTCTATTGCGAGAGGGAAATATTCCTGAAGCGGCGGAAGCCTTTAAGCGCAGTACGGAAATCAATCCGAGGGTTGCGAGTACCTTCAATGGTTTAGGTCTTGCTCTGCGTCGGCAAGGCGATCTCGAAGGAGCGATCGCTGCCTATGAGAAATCGATCGCGATTAATCCTAGATATGCGGCGGCTTACAACAATCTGGGGCGGGTTTTGTCAGATCAAAACCGTAACACTGAGGCAATTACCGCATTTCGTCAGGCGGTGGCGATTGACACCAAGAATGCTGTTGCTTATAGCAATCTTGGCAATTTATTACGCGCTCAGGGCAATAGTGATGAGGCGATCGATGCTTTCCAAAAAACTATTGCGATCGGTAAAGAAGATCTATGGGTGGACTATACCAGTTTGGGGCTTGCCTATGCCGATCGCGGACGACTCGGTGAAGCTCAATCAGCCTATTTTAAGTCTCTATCTTTAAATCCCACTTTTGCCAAGGCACATTTCGGATTAGGGGCTTTGTATACGCTAAAGGGTGAAGTCAGTAATGCGATTCGGTCTTACCAAGAAGCCCTGAAGTTATACGAAGAAAGTCGTGATGCCGATTGGATTAAGCGCACCCAACAAGCAATCCAAGCCTTGCAGGGAATTACATAAAAACAGGCTGTGCCAAGCACAGCCTGTTTTTATGTGTTAAGTGACACTCAAATCGTTAAACTGTGATTCTGGTCGCGCACACGCGACCAGAATTATGAAATAGATTATGGAGTTTTGAATATAAGCATGGGATTTTTAGAAGGTCAGGTGGCGATTGTCACAGGTGCATCTAGGGGCATTGGACGCGCGATCGCAGTTGCACTTGCGACTGAAGGTGCAAAAGTTGTCGTGAACTATGCTAGTTCTGCTAGTGCAGCGGAAGAAGTTGTTGCTGAAATTAAGAGCAAAGGTGGCGAGGCGATCGCCTTCCATGCCGATGTATCTCACGAAGCGCAGGTAGAGAGCTTGCTCAAATCAGCGATCGACACATGGGGACGAGTAGATGTTTTAGTGAACAATGCTGGTATTACTCGCGATACGCTGTTGCTGCGCATGAAGCTAGAAGATTGGCAAGCCGTAATCGACCTCAACCTGACAGGCGTATTTCTCACCACCCGTGCCGTATCAAAAGTCATGCTCAAGCAAAAATCGGGGCGCATTATTAATATTGCTTCCGTTGCGGGACAAATGGGTAACCCTGGTCAAGGCAACTACAGCGCGGCAAAAGCTGGAGTAATTGGCTTTACTAAGACTGTTGCTAAGGAAATGGCAAGTCGTGGCATTACTGTAAATGCAGTTGCGCCTGGATTTATTGCCACAGATATGACCGCAGATCTCAAGAATACCGAAGAGATTCTCAAATTTATTCCCCTTGGGCGCTATGGTCAGCCTGAAGACATTGCAGGAATGGTCAGATTTTTGGCAGCCGATCCTGCGGCGGCGTACATTACTGGACAAGTATTTAATGTCGATGGCGGCATGGTCATGGCTTAATTTTTGTAGCGCGGCGAAGCCGCGCCACAAAAATTAAATCATCGAGTCCTAAATTCTGTTAGTTTTTTTGAGAGAGGTATATATGAGCCGCACCTTCAAAATTTTTAGCCAAGTTTTGAGTATTTGGATATTTGCAATTTGCTTTTTGGTGATTAGTCCAAATTTGGCGATCGCTACTCCTATCAATGAAACAGTCAAATTAGCGTCAGTCGATTTCACAAAACAAACTGCGATCGAAGTTAAGGTCAGTTTGAGCAACAATGCCAACGAACTAAAATTCTTTCCCGATCGCTTCACCTTTGAATCTGGTAAACGTTATAAGTTATTACTAAGTAACACCAGTGGGATGAAGCATTACTTCACCAGCAAAGATTTTGCTGATGCGGTCTGGACACAAAATGTGGTGGCAGGTAATGTGGAAGTTAAAGGCAATATTCGCGAATTGGAATTACGTCCGAATACAAATGCTGCATGGACTTTTATCCCGATTAAGTCTGGTACTTACGAATTGCATTGCGCGATCGCTGGTCATACTGAAGCAGGAATGCGAGGTCTCATCACGATTCAACCTAGTGTAGTAGATTGAAAGTCCTTCATATTATCCCTTCAGTAGCTTCAGTGCGTGGAGGGACAAGCCATGCTGTGATTGAAATAGTAGGTGCTTTGCGATCGCAAGGCGTGGATGCGGAAATAGCAACCACGAATGACAATGGCAAAGATTTACTTGACGTACCTCTGTACGAACTTACTGATCGGCTTGCAGAATATGGAAATATACCGATTCGCTTCTTTCCTAGATTTTCGCCAAATATCAATGCTATACGTGAGTTTGCCTTTTCACGATCGCTGACAACTTGGTTATGGCAACATATCAATGAATATGATCTAGTGCATGTACATGCAATTTTTTCCTATGCTTCAACGATCGCGATGGCGATCGCCCGTATTCGGAAAGTTCCTTACATAAATATGCCCCATGGTCTGTTATGCAAATGGTCGTTACAACAAAGTAAGTTCCGCAAACAGATATATCTGAATGTGATTGAACGTTCCAATTTATTGCGTAGTCAATTGCTCCATTTCACGACTCAGCAAGAACAAGAAGAATTCAATCTATTAGAGCTAAATATTCCTAATTTTATTTTGCCGCTGGGAGTACAAATTCCATCCCTAATTCCCAATGCTCAAGATCAAGTTCGTCAAATTCTGCAAATTCCCGATCGCTTTCCTATTCTTCTGTTTATGTCACGTATTCATCCAAAAAAAGGGTTGGAATATCTAATTGAGGCTCTCGGTAAATTAAAAGAATATAATTTTTCTTTGGTGATAGCAGGTAGTGGTGAACTTGATTATGTGCAGCAACTTCAAGATTTATTGGTTACTCAGGGGATCAGCGATCGCACTCATCTAGTAGGTTTTGTCAAAGGCGAAACCAAAAATCTCTATCTCCAAGGCGCGGATCTTTTTACTCTTACTTCCCATTCTGAGAACTTTGGTGTCGCAGCGATTGAGGCACTTGCGGCGGGTACGCCAGTACTGATTACTGATGGAGTTGCGATCTCACCTATGATAAAAGAACAAGTGATCGGCTATGTCACTAAATTAGAGATTAACGCGATCGTTTCTACCATCCAAGAATTTTTTGATCATCCCCAAATTGCTAAACAAAAAGGCGATCTCGCCCAGCAATATATTGCCAAGCATTATGCTTGGGCTAAAATAGCTCATAATCTGGCAACTACATACCAAAATCTGTAAGTTCTATATAGACTAGAAACACTGTAACAAACGCAAATTTATGGTATCCACAAATTCAACTTGCGAATACATATATACAACTGCTGAATCTGGTCATCATCATTATTATCTTTTGCCAGCTTTGCGAAAACTATTGAGTAAAATCAAAAAAAATGAGGATAGACCTCTAAGAGTATTAGATATTGGAAGTGGGAATGGAAGCCTGAGTAATTTAATTGCTAAAGAAGGCTATGAAGTGGTGGGAATTGAGGATTCTCTGACAGGAATTGATACTGCGATTAAAAACTTTCCAGAGTGCAAATTTCTTCATGCTAGTGTATATGAAATTCCATACGCTGACTTAGGAGGAAGTTTTGATGTTGTTATCTCTGCTGAAGTGATAGAGCATTTAGTATACCCCAGAGAGCTAATTAAATCTGCCAAGAAATGTTTAAACCCCAATGGCTCATTGATTTTAACAACACCGTATCATGGATATGTCAAAAATCTAGCTCTTGCTCTAACAGGTAAAATGGATAATCACTTTACTGCGCTATGGGATAGTGGACACATCAAGTTTTTCTCTGTAAAGACTTTAACAAAATTGCTCGCCGCAGAAGAATTTAATAATTATCAATTTGAGTTTGCTGGTAGATTTCCCTATTTATGGAAGTCTATGTTAGTTTTGGCATCCTTTTAGAACCTGTATTACTATAACTAAATTATGATTGCAACATCCGTAAAAACTCTAACCCTAGATACGTTTCTGCAATTACCAGAGACTGAACCTGCTAGCGAATATAT
>JANNDZ010000033.1:0-3118 GCA_031378395.1 Pseudanabaena sp. OTE_75_metabat_487_sub | reverse complement strand
GTATATTTCTCTGATAGGAGGCTGAATAACTGTGGGAACCACTCTCTGGAGGGACACCATGCGTACCTTGTAGATGACAGATGGCAGTTGTTTTGCACCGATAAAAGCCCATACTTGGTTTAACTGCTCGTAACTGAGCGATTGTAGCTCCATTGTCAGCTTTTCAATACTTGGATCGAGGGCGGGATATTCTTCCGATGTGAAAGCAGGATGGGACTGAAAAAACGTCAACACATGAGAAATCCGTTTTAGCGCCTCGCTATAGCTATCATCCTTACCAGAAGATGGGGGAGCGAAGTTTGCAGCGAATATCACATGTAAGTTGAGTTTAAGTTCAGGCTCCAATACAACATGTTGTCCATTTGTATAAACATGATCGGGAGTTTGAACCTTAAAAATGCGATCTTCTTCTATATTGATGATAGAAGAGGCTATTTTGTTTGCGAGTGTAAGAATATATTTGCCATCGTCACCAACTAGCCTACTCATCTTTACAAACTCTCCATCATCAGGCGGGGTCATCTGAGTAGATAAGTAAGTATTCAATTCAGAGGTGAGAAACTTCAGCGCAATATCCAACATATTGGTATGCCGATTTTAGCTTTACATCAAGATAATATCACAAGTAATTTATCTATGACTTAAGCCCTGCACTCAAGTGCGGGCTAAAAGCTCAAACCCGTTGAAACGGGTTAATTAACTGTATTCTGTAGTCCACTGAAGTGGACTTGAGCTTTTAGCCAAGAACTTGAGTTCTTGGTTTATCTGCTTTTAGAATTCATTGCCGTACCAAATTCTTAATCCCCACATAGCAACTAAGAGAACTAATAAAATAAGATCGCGCAGTAAAAATTTGAGCGGATTCCAAACTACAATATGAGTATTGGGAGTGGTAAAGCCACGTACTTGCATCGCGCTTGCGGTTTGTTCTGCACGGATAAATAGATTATCGATTAGTCGCTCTGCGAGGATTAGCCAAATTTGAGTTGTACGTTTAAACCCCAATCTTTTCCAATTAATCGAACGAGTCCGCATCGCTCTGCCAAGATTCTGCACCTCTTCTAATACCAAAGGCACAAAACGTAGTGCAAGGGTTAGAGTGAGGACAATTTCGACAACAGGGACTTTGAGTAATTTTAATGGAGACAAAACTGAGGCGATCGCAGCGGTAATTTCTTCAGGAGCCGTAACTAATAAAAATAGAGTTGGTGCATAGAGGTAAGTGAAAATCAATGTACAAACGCGCACGCCTAAGTCTAGAGATCTGCGAGTAATAGTGATATTGCCAGCTTTCCAAACCACGTAACTATAGGGAGTTGGTTGAGGTAGTTTGATCGTTAGCGGTGACACGCTCAGAGCTTTTTCAGCCGTGACATTTACTTCAGCGATCGGGCGACGAGGCTGGATATTGGCATTAAACCCATCAGGCGAAAAAGTGGCGATCGCTAGAGTCATAAAGGCAAGCAGTAGCAAAATACCCATTTGCTGTTTCCAAACCCGCATCGGAATTTGTGAAGCTAGGGTCAGAATGATTAGTAAAACTGCGATCGCAATGCGCCAAGGCTCATTAGCTTGAATCGGGGACAATAAAAATGTGAGTAGTCCAAACAGTTTGATGCGTGGATCGAGTCGATGGAGCCATGTAATCGGCTGTTCGAGGTAAAGTCCGATGGGAAGCGATCGCAGTATATCCACTATGTTCTGATATTTTTCGGGAATTTCATTCTGGCAACTTACAATATAGCAAAGATTAAACCCACAAAAGAGAGATGGTAAGAAGTGCCGCCTTTCTTTTCTTTAGATCGGAGCGCTGTCAGCAGAATAAACAGCAACAGGAACACGCTTAAATGCGGGTGTGCCACAACGCTGATCAATGGGAGCGCTAAAAATAGCGTTGACTTCAGGATAAAACATGAGTGCTGAACCTTCACGAATTTGTCCATAGATGATTTCCACGTTTTCCTTTTCGCCCACATTTCCTTTTACCGTAACGGTTTGATGCTCTTGAAAGCCTGCGTGATCGCCATCGTTACGATTCATCAAAATGCAATTGCGGTGAGGCATCCCACGATAATAATCACCATCTTTGTAAACGACAGTGTTATGTTGTGAATAGCTGCGACCAGTGCCAAGGACAAGTACGATCGCCTTAGCATAATCAGGTAGATCAAAACTAGAAAGTGTTGGTAAATCAAGATTGGGTAAGGGTGTGACAAACATATGTGCTTTACCCGATGCGGTTAGAAATTTGGGCGTATGGAAGATACGATTTGAGATCGTAAATTCTTGATTGCCATGATCAATTTCGCCTATTTTTTCGTAATCTGGAATGGTCTTGGCGATTAGTTGACGGATATATTTTGTGTCTTGAAGCGATCGCCAATTGATGACATCATTGCCATGCAAGCGATCGGCAAGTTCTGTGAGAAATTCAACTTCTGAAATTAAATCTGTGCCTTCCCTTTGACTGAGATGGGATGCTCCCTCATCATTTAGGCGGACGAAATTATTGCCAGATTCAGTCGTGGTCTTGTGGGGATTTTCAAAACGAGCAAAGACAGGCAGAATTAAGGTATTCTCTTTAGCCAATCCATGGAAATGTCCGAGATTCGGCTTTGTAGAAATATAAATAACGGTTTCGATATTACCTAAAGCGCGTTTAGCTTGAGTTAAATCAGGATTTGCGGCGTAGATATTGCCACCGAGGCAGAGTAGGGTATCGATCTGATGGCGATCGCAAGCTTCGATCAGAGCGCGAGTATCATAGCCTTGAACTCGACTGAGCGGTCGTTGCAATAACGCCTCTAAAGCTTGCATAATCTCTTCTTTGAGAAGAATTGTCACCCCCATCGAACCAAATCCTTGCACATTAGAATGTCCACGAATCGGCATTGTTCCCGCACCTTCTTTACCCACATTACCAGTCAAGAGTGCAGTATTGGCAATACTAAACACATTATCCACGGCATTTGAATGCTGCGTAATGCCCATTGCCCAAATGACAGCCATCGGTGAATTGAGCGCGAGAATTTCGGCGGCTTCATATAGTTTTTCAACAGCGATGCCGGTTGTTTCCGCAACTTTTTCGGGCGGATAGTTCAATACTGTGGCTTTGAAT
>JANNDZ010000021.1:0-11476 GCA_031378395.1 Pseudanabaena sp. OTE_75_metabat_487_sub | reverse complement strand
TAGATCGATATAGCGATTTTCATTGTACCTACGACAAAATGAAAGCTCAAAAACCTTGCAGGTTTGGTCAATTTCACTCATTTGAAAATCGCTATAGGAATTGTCGCCATATCGAAGTATTGCATAATCAATATTCACAATTAGCCAAGATCAACAAGCATCCGTAACAGTCCATCAGTTACAATAACCAAATAGGATGTAGGCTTTAATACAACCCTGTAAAGTTTGTAATCATTTTTTGAGGGCAAGACGTGCCACAGGCTAAGCATTTGCTGATTGGTTCCACCAGATCAGGCAGTGGAAAATCAGCAACAATTTTGGGATTAACTTATAACTTGCAAGTTAAAGGCTACAAAGTTGGCTACGGTAAGCCAATAGGTACTTTTACGACCAAAGAATTACCCGAATCAGCCGAACGCACTGAAGCTGATGTGGAATTTATTAAGCAAGCGCTAAATTTACCGCAATCACTTTTGCGCCCCACTCTTCTTAATCTCGACCGAGCCGCCCTCCAACGCCGTCTATCTGGTGAAGACAAGTCTGATTACAGCAATAAGTTGGATGCGTATAAAAAATTAATTGAAGGCGATCTCGTACTTTTAGAAGCACCCGCAAATACAGCCGAAGGTGCAATTTTTGGGCTTTCACTAGAGGAAATGGCAGATCAACTCGAAGCTCCCATTTTGTTAGTAATGCGATTTGGCTCGCTGTTAGTAGTTGACCATATCTTGGTGGCAAAACAACGCTTTGGCGATCGCCTATTAGGAGTGGTAATTAATGACATTCCTGATGAACAATATGAAACAGCGATCGAGATTCTCCATCCTTATCTCGAAAATCAAGGTATTCCAGTATTTGCCCTCATGCCCGAAAACCGCACCTTGCGAAGTGTCAGTGTCTCTGAAATCATCGAGCAACTTGGTGCAACC
The DNA here is from genome assembly GCA_031378395.1 of Pseudanabaena sp. OTE_75_metabat_487_sub. Classification (GTDB taxonomy): domain Bacteria; phylum Cyanobacteriota; class Cyanobacteriia; order Pseudanabaenales; family Pseudanabaenaceae; genus Pseudanabaena. The sequence continues at coordinate 10,547 of JANNDZ010000021.1, read as the reverse complement.
GTCCTCTGTCGTCCTGAAAATATTGATTTAGGGAAAGTGATGGTCGAGGAATTAAAAATTGGCGCAATGGATGTCAACTCAGCCCAAAGCTATTTTCGGAAATCCTACAACAAAGCCGTAATTACAGGCAGCAGCCGCATCGATCTGCAGTTCGCAGCCCTAGAAACATCGACAAATTGCTTGATTTTGACCGGTCGTCCCTTTATTAGCGATGATGTTGCTCATAAAGCGATGGAATTAGGTGTCCCGATTCTTTCAGTCAGTAAAGACACACTCAGTACGGTCGGTATTATCGAAGCTTGTCTAGGGCAAGTTCGCCTGCATGAAGGAGTGAAAGTGACCAGCATCTGCGACATGATGGGAAAATACTTTAATTTTGAGCGTTTCTTAAAGCTCATGGATATCAAGGCTTTAGCCACAGCCTAACAAAAAAAAGGTATCGCGGAGCGATACCTTTTTTTTTGTTAGGCATTCCCTTGAGCAGTCTTTTTACATTTCATTTAAAGTTTTCCAACCAGGTAACCATAGCGATCGCCTCTTTAGAGCCTTTGCATTTAGCCAAAATCTTACAGAATCATCACAGGCTGCTTTGATTTCGGCAAAAACTAGTTCTCCTTCATTTTTGCGATTCACTACGACAAAATGTCGCCAACCGAAAGTTTCTTGCATAGCCGTCCACTTAGAGCCGATTAGATGGGGGAATTTCTGTTTTTTGGGCATATTACCTCATAAAAAATGCGGCTAGCCGCATTTTTTATATCTAATCAATATCGTCGTTGTCATCATCATCGTCATCGTCATCGCTGTAGTTAGGGTCATCACCTAACATCAATTCACTCAATTCTTCAGCTTCATCATCAAACTTCAAGCTCGACTCAGTACCTTCTCTAGCGATCAGGCGACCTGTAGACTCTAGCCAATCGAGAATAGACATCTGCTGCTCTGTGGGAATAAGCGTAGCAGGTTGGTTGCGGCGCTGTACGCGCAAAGCGGGATTGTTAATCATAAAAATATCAAATAAAAAATTTAGTCTCGTTCAAGAATTGTGCTTTGCACAATTCTTGAAAACACTTCTTGAAAAGTTAGAAACCTGCGGGTAAACCCAAGCCACCAGTGAGGTCTTCCATTTTTTGCTTCATTGTGCCAGTAGAAAGCTGATAAGCATCCTTTAGGGCTGCAAGTACCAAGTCAGACAAAACTTCTGCACCTTCATTCAAAGCTTCAGGAGAAATTTCCACGCTTTGGGGTTCTTGGTTGCCGCTTAGGGTGATTTTTACTAAGCCACCACCTGATTCTCCAGTTAAGCGCAATTCATCTAGTTCTTCTTGTAGCTTTTTTGCGCCTTCTTGAATTTGCTGCGCTTTTTGGAAGGCTTCTTTCATTTTGCCTAAACCAAAGCCAAATCCTTTTCCGTCTGACATAGCAGTATCAGTTTTATCCTAAGTTTTCCTGTACATTATGTCACTAATCTGCGCGATTGGGTAAGTACGGTCATTGCTAACTATCAAGCGTCACTTTCTAGCTATTTGTTTAGGATCTCGTTCGCAAAATCTTGAGTTTTATTGAATTTGTATAAGTCTATGATCGCACCCCAGATTGCTGAGCCTGTATCAGGATCAACTCCGTGATCGCCACTCCAAAAAATATTCTCAGTCACTTCAAATCCTAAAATCACCTGCCTTGTCTCATTTATATACTGAAAGCAACATTTAGCATCGGCTGGCATTTCAGCTTTGTATCGACCATTGCTAAAGTTAACGTCTAGCAAACAGCCGCTGAGAGGCTCGATGTCATTAATGGTGATTTGATTAAGGCGATCGCGATCACGCCCTGCCCCAGACCATGCACTTGGATCTTTAAATCCCCAATATTTCACTTGAATTTTGTTGTCATTTTCTACAAATTGCAAAATACGCTGACGATAAGGGCGATCGCTCTTAAGAGCATTGGCTTGTTCTGCAAACAGAGCAAGATCGCCTAAAACGTTAAAAGCAATCGGTCGTTGCCACCAGATTAAATTGACAAACCATATCGGATGATCTAGCGATTGTTCGCGGTTGCTAAATTCTCCAGCCATCCATGATACGAGAGTTAAAAGCTCTTTAGAAATACTCATAAAAGCCACAAATACTTAAGTAACTCTAAGGAAAAAATGATTAATATAAACCCCAAAAATGTTGTGGCGAGATACGCCCGCCACAACATTTTTGGGATCAATTATTTTGTGTAAGCCACTTAATACTAGATGGTTAATATGATTTATCAGAACGTAACCTTTACCTGTAAATTGACTCGAATCTAACTTAGAAAAGCTTGTGTTAACTAGTCAAAGCTCTGAAGAGGAACAATTATGGTTACTAGAAGATGAGTTTGAGCCAATTAACGGAAGGTTATCTCTTTCTGAAATTTTAGAAGGGACGTAATCACTCATTTATCCAGTTAAACCGCTAACAAATATATAAATATGACAGTTAGAGAACCAGGCTTGTTTGAACATTTTTGCCCAGAAATTGAGCTTTTGACTAAAAGCTCAATTTCTACCACTTTTTCCCCTTTTGCTTTTGTCTTGATCAAGCGATTAACCAACAAGTGAGCGCCGCTGCGATCGCATCCGCAGCATCATCAGGACGTGGAATCGCATCGAGACTGAGTTCTCGTTTCACGGCTTCCTGCACATCACTTTTGTCTGCATTACCGTGCCCCGTAAGCGCTTGCTTGATTTGCGGAGGTGAAAACTCAATCGGTTCGATATTGTGTTGGTTGAGAACTAATACAATCACGCCCCTAGCCTGAGCAACATTAACTAAGTTTCCCATTCGATAAAAAAATAGCTTCTCCATTCCTACCACTTGTGGTTGAAACTGCTCAATTAGAGTATGCATATCCTCATAAATAGTCTTGAGGCGATCGCCAATTGGTGTGTGCTTGGGTGTGACGATTGTGCCAAATTCTAATAGTTTTGGTGAAGCAGGTTTTTCAACCTCAATTAAACCAAACCCGACTATAGCTAATCCTGGGTCAATTCCTAAAATTTTCATATAGGTAATCTTACCAGAATTCAAATCCTGATATACCGTAATTGCTAATATTACAGCGCTTTTTTCTTAAACTTGAACCAATAAATTTGTTTCAGCCATTCTCATTATGAAACCGATTTTTATAGTGAGAATTGCTAAATTTGTTAAAAACGTTGCTTTGGAAAATTTTTAACAAATTTATTTGTGGTTAGCATCCTCGGAGATTTCTCCAAAAGTCTTCTAGTAAAAGCACAAAATCCATTGCGGTGCTTTTTTTGTACCCACTTAGAAAAGTTGTTTTAAGTGGGTACAATTTATATGGGTATGTGAATAAACGAATCATTTAAACAAAAGTCTCAAATGTAGAATACTTAATCTCATATTGGAGAACCAATGAAAAAATATCTAGGATTTATTGCAGCAGCTTTTCTTTTAATTGAAGGTGTTGGTGCCGGAGCTGCGATCGCTGGAGACAAATATGGAGCTGTAGCAACTGGCTCCAATAATGCCTATGGCTATGCTTACAACTACGATAGTCAGGAAGCCGCCGAAGCCGCCGCACTTGCTGAATGTGGTAGTAGCTGTAATGTCCAAGTATGGTTTGCAAATGCTTGTGGTGCTGTCGCTAAGGGCGGCGGCTACCTAGGCTGGGCTTGGAACGCTGACAAAGACTTAGCTCAAGCCAATGCTCTAGCAAGTTGCGGTAATGGCAGTTGCGAGATCGCTGTTTGGGCTTGTACCGATCGCTAAAGCAAAGTCTTTACTTCCCAAAAAATAGAGGAGCCGCGAAGCGGCTCCTCTATTTTTTGCTTTTTTGTATTTGCATAAGGCATGTAAAAACTTAATCTGAGATGGTTTTGATATATCTGTAAGGCTTTTAAGCTATAATGGCAGAGTGTTTTTGAGTCTTAGCTCAAAACACATCCTAAAAACACTATCAAGAGCGTCTAAAAAGTTTTTCTTGACATCAAAGACTTTTCTTAAAAACCTCTTGCAAACGACATAACTTCTGGAGTTGTTTACCTTCATGCCTGAGACCATTACAGAAACTTACAATGCCAATCAGATCCAAGTACTTGAGGGTCTAGAAGCAGTTCGTAAACGACCTGGCATGTATATCGGCACAACGGGGCCAAAAGGATTACATCACCTCGTTTTTGAAGTCGTTGACAACAGCGTAGACGAAGCCCTTGCAGGACATTGCGATCGCATCCTAGTAGAGCTAATGCCCGATGGCTCTGTCCAAGTTTCCGATAATGGGCGCGGCATCCCCATTGATATTCACCCCAAGACTGGTAAATCAGCCCTTGAGACCGTACTCACCGTTCTTCATGCTGGTGGTAAATTTGGCGACGGTGGCTACAAAGTATCAGGCGGCTTGCATGGCGTTGGTATTTCCGTAGTTAACGCTTTATCGGAATGGGTAGAGGTATCAGTATGGCGATTGGAAACAGTCTATACCCAAAGATATGAGCGAGGTTTTCCTGTTAGCGAACTCATTCCTAGTAAGAGTCAGGAAGTAAGGCGCGGCACACAGGTACGGTTCAAGCCAGACCCCCAAATCTTTACAACCCAAACTGAATTTGAATACGACATTCTTGCGAGCCGACTTAAAGAGCTTGCCTACCTCAATGCGGGCGTAAAAATCGAATATTGCGATCGCCGTGGCGCAGAACTTCGTACCGATATCTATTGCTATGAAGGCGGTATTCGTGAATACGTCGCCTACATGACTCGCGATAAAGAACCAATTCACCCTGATATTATCTATGTCAATGGTGAACGCGATAATGTCGTGGTAGAAGTTGCCCTGCAATGGTGTATTGATTCCTACAATGACAACGTTCTCGGCTTTGCTAATAATATTCGCACCATCGATGGTGGTACTCACCTAGAGGGTCTCAAAACTGTACTCACGCGCACGATGAATGCCACGGCGCGAAGACTGAAAAAGATCAAAGAGGGTGAATCGAATCTGGCTGGGGAAAACGTTCGCGAAGGTTTAACCGCCGTAATTTCCGTTAAGGTTACTGATCCTGAATTTGAAGGACAAACCAAAACTAAACTAGGAAATACAGAAGTACGCGGTATTGTTGACTCTTTCGTAGGTGAAGTTCTCAATGAATATCTAGAATTTCATCCTGCGGTGGCGACTTCAATTATTGAGAAAGCACTGCAAGCCTTTAATGCCGCTGAAGCGGCTCGTCGCGCTCGTGAGCTAGTCCGTCGTAAGTCGGCGCTAGAGTCTTCCACTTTACCTGGTAAACTCGCTGATTGCAGTTCTCGCGATCCCAAAGAATCCGAAATCTTCATTGTTGAGGGAGATTCTGCGGGCGGCAGTGCTAAACAAGGACGCGATCGCCATTATCAAGCGATTCTGCCTTTACGCGGTAAAGTTCTCAATATTGAGAGAGCTGATGACAGCAAGATTTATAAAAACAATGAAATCCAAGCGCTGATTACAGGCTGCGGTTTGGGTATTAAAGGCGAAGACTTTAATGAGTCACAATTGCGTTACCACAAAATTATTTTGCTGGCTGATGCAGACGTGGATGGGGCGCACATTCGCACATTGCTGTTGACTTTCTTTTATCGCTATCAACGCGAACTGCTCGATCGCGGATTTATCTATATCGGCTGCCCGCCACTATATAAATTAGAGCGTGGTAAAAATGCTCAGTATTGCTATAGCGATCGCGATTTACAAGCAGCGATCGCCGCTTTCCCGCCTAATGCCAACTACAACATTCAACGCTTTAAAGGTTTGGGCGAAATGATGCCGCAACAGTTGTGGGAAACCACGATGAATCCTGCTACGCGATCGCTAAAACGTCTCACCATCGAAGATGCTGCCGAAGCAGATCGCATCTTCACGATCCTGATGGGCGACAAAGTTGCCCCGCGTCGAGAATTTATCGAGACCTATGGCTCAAAAGTAGGACTTGCGGATCTTGATATCTAAACAAAAATGTAACTATGGGCGGCGCAATGCGTCGCCCATATTCCTAAAAAAGGCGGCGCATTGCGCCGCCTTTTTTAGGGTTGATGATTGATAAACTCTCGAAAAGTTTGTGTAGAATCTCGCCGCTGATTTTGATAAGTCTTTAATAATTGTGCGATTAGATTGGGAATGTCTTTGGCAGAATATTCTGGATGTAATTCCTTACCAAAATCAGTATTTCCGTCACCAACATAAACCCTATAAACTTCGGGATGATTTGTGTCTTTTGATTGGATTCCCACCAAGGCAATATCACTTGGATGATGCTGAGCGCAAGACTTATCACAACCAGAGAAATGGATATTGATTGGACTATCAAGTTTAATGCAGTTTTCCAAATAAGCCGCAACCTTTTTAGCATCAGCTTGCGTATCAGTAAATGCTGCCTTACATCCCTTATAGCCAGAGCAAGCAGCGATCGCAGCATAGGGATGGTTCACAGAAATAGATAAGCCCAAGCCGTTAATTTCTCGCGTTACATGCTCAACTTGAGCCTCCGCAATATCCGTAATCAGAATATTTTGCCAAGGAGTTAACCGCAGCGCACCGCCACCATATTGCCTTGCCAAATCGCCTAATCCTTGGAACTGAAGTGCAGTCAATCTTCCTAATGGAATGACCACCCCAATATAAGTAAGTCCCAATTGACCTTGGCTGTGGATACCCAAATGGTGATAAGCAATTCTTGTTATACGCTCCTGTGAGAGAAGCTCATGGGATGAGTGCCTTAAGGCATAGCCTAACTTATGTTCAACAAGTTGTAAATAATGATCTACGCCCCAAGCGCCGATCATTTCTCTTAATCGAGGAGGTCTGGCACAATGATTTGTAGTATTTAATTTCTGTTTTGTATATTTTCGATAAACTTCTGTTAATGCAGTAAGAACTTCTAAGGTTTGTTGAGGATGAACTAATCGACCTACAGCCAATGGAGAATAACCGCGATCGCCTAAACCTAGATGTAAACTAAAGTAAATCTCGTTATCAAACTCGACAGCTACAAAACAAATATCATTAGGGCGATCGCATACGCTAATCGTTTCACCTCCATCAAAGCAAACACTAAATTTATTAGATAAAATCTCTAATTCAGGATGATTTGCTAGATATAAATTCCATTGTTTAACAAAAGGAATTGTATTGATTAGGGCATTAGGATCAATCCCTGCGGTGGGACTCGCCATAATATTGCGCAATCCGTCCGTGCTTGCTGCACTAGAAGCCAGTTCATAGTCTTGGAGATCGAGAAGAGTATCAGAACTTAGAGCTAAACTAGTGCGAATTTGCAGATTAGCGCGGTTAGTTATTTGAATTTCGCCATTACCAAATTGATTAGTGATGTTGGCAACTACTTCACACTGCCGAGAGGTAATTAAGCCCGCAGGTAAGCGCATACGAGAGAGGATGCCATCTTGGGTTGAAGTAGCATTAAAAAGACTTGGACAAATAGCTGTAGTAGATTGCAATTGAGAAAATTCCAAAAAATAATCATATTGAGAAGGTGCGTTGCGCCTTCTCAATGTCTATAAACTTAGTGCCGCTTCAATTTGCGATCGCTCTAACGCTTGACCGATAAATACCAAACGGGTTTGACGAGGCTCATCACTTGCCCATAAGCGATCGTAGGAAGTCTCAAGGCGATCACCTACGCCTTGCAACACCATGCGCATCGGTTTATTGGGCACATTCACAAATCCCTTAATGCGATAGATTTCCTGATCAGCGATCGCTTGTTTTAGCGAGGCGAGTAACTGAGTTGGCTCAAAAGCTCGATCTGTGACGATATTAATCGAATTAATATCATCATCATGCTCATGCTCTTCTTCCGTATCATGATGGCTAGGACGCGCATCGAGATCATCCTCCACCGCAGCATTAAAGCCTAAGAGAATCTCTGAGCTAATCTAGCCATCATCACAAGCAACAACCTTCACCCCATCGCGCAATTCTTGCTTTAACCAAGACTGCACCTTAGCTTGAGCTTCAGCATCAACTAAATCGGTCTTAGTTAATACCACCAAATCCGCACAAGCCAACTGATCTTCAAATAGCTCCTCAATCGGAGTTTCATGATCGAGATTGGGATCTTCCTGACGTTGAGCATTCAAAGCATCAATATCAGTTACTAATCTTCCACTAGCCACCGCTTCGCAATCTACAACTGCGATCACGCCATCAACAGTTGCCCCATTGCGAATTTCTTGCCAACGGAAAGCTTGAATTAAGGGCTTTGGCAGAGCCAATCCAGATGTTTCAATCAGAATGCAGTCAATGCGATCGCGGATTTTTAGTAACTCTTGCATCGTTGGCAAAAACTCTTCCTGCACGGTGCAGCAAAGACAGCCATTGGTCAATTCCACAATGTTTGGAGTGATTTCTTTGCCATCTTCATCGCACACACGACAAGAACGCAGTAAATCGCCATCAATACCAATTTCGCCAAATTCATTTACAAGTACAGCAATCCGCCGTCCTTGATTATTTTGTAACTGTTCCCGAATTAGGGTGGTCTTGCCGCTGCCTAAGAATCCAGTAATCACAGTTACAGGTATTTTCGCTGCCATATTTATTTCCTAAAAATTTTGTATGTATAGATAAACCTTAAAAAGCCTTGTACAGCAGGGCTTTTTAAGGTTTGTCTTAATAACTAAATACGTTGTAAACGGCGGCGCTGTAGCAACAATCCTGCAATCATCCCAAGCACCAAAATTGTGGTGAAATAGAACAAACCAACAAATCGAACTAACATTGGTGGTGCAATCCCTTCAACTTCTATCTCTTGAGTAGCTTGAAACGGTGTGAATTGACGATTGCTAATTGGACTAGGTGATACTTCTACTTCCACCTTATGAGGCGCACCATCAAAAAATTGCTCTTGCCATGTCAGCAAGCCTTGTGCATCAGCAACACCTTGATAGCCAAAAGCTACCCAGTTGTTTTCTAGTTGAGTGGACTTAATGGAAACCATAACATCGCTCACAGGCTGATTAGTCTTACTATCAGTGAGTTTTGCTTGAAAGGAAGCCATCTGTCCTACCGCAGTGGATTTGTCTCCCATTAATTCCAGTTTCAGTCCTTGAGACTCGACCAAACCAAAATTATTATTGGCAAGTGTCTCCGACTCCATTCCTGATTGTGCTTTAACTAATTCGGCGCTGATATTAAAGAACAACAGGGCAGCGATCGCTAAAACTGTCACACCACTGAGAAGTAATCGAACTGGACGCGGGGCAATCTCGCCAGCTTTAATCTGCTGACCACCGCCAATAATCCAACCACCACCAAATCCGATCGCTAACAACACTGCTAGAACAAAAGGAAAGTATGTAAGCTTCAACGGATTTTCAGGAACTGTCAAGTTGAGTGTCTGCTCAATTGGTGCAAACGCATTAGCTACAGTTGGGGTGACATTGACCTTGATCTGATAGTTGCCACGAATTGGGAAAACCTGTTGCATCAAAAACTCACCCGTAGGCGCATCTCCAATGATGTCTAGCAACTTAGTTCCTTCCACGATCGGAAAATCTGTGGTGAACCAAGGTGTTGGATCTGGGGCAAGAACTTGCAGATGAAACTGTGCATTCTGTAATGGAGCACCTGCTGTATCTCTTGCCTGTAACTTTAGTTGGACAGGCGAATTATATTTTCCTGAGCCTAAATATTTTGTGGCTTCGGCTTCAAGTGGAGTCACTTGAGAGATCGGTGGCTCAGTTACTAGCTGCACAGGCGGCTGAATAGATTGAGAAAGACCAATAAACGCGGTGCTTATGACGATCATAAAGCAAGCTAAACCAATCAAAGCGGGCTGTTTGAACTTCGATAACATGATTAAAAATTCCTGTAGGTGCTGAACTCGAACATTAATGACAACTGACACCGAGTGTGTGGTGTCGAAGCGAATGGACGGAGTCATGCACCGCAGGATAGGTTGTGAAGTAAACCGACCAAATAATTAGCGACCATAGGACGACATATAAAGCCATTTGGGCTGGTCTTGACAGGACAAACTGCTCAGTCCGCCACAATATAGTCTGAACGGAATTTTTCATTCTGTACCTCGCAAATGAAATAAGGGTTTATGGTTGTCTGCTAGTGGGTATCCTGACTCAAAAAGCAGATTGCTCTTGTTGGAGATGGCTTTTATTACAGTTGCGGGACAGCGTTGGACTTTCACCATACTTTCCCCATTTGAAATTAAACAAACGCAAATTATTCCGCTTAATTTCATTTTTTAACGGCTGATCCCCGTTAAAACTAGAACAGCTTTCTGACTCTACAATAATTCGTAGTGCTTTGTTAACAAATACTCATAGATTTACAAAGCTTAGAAGTATGAGGGGCATTTTAGTTTCGCTTATGATTTACATACACTCTAGCGATAACTTTTTCTGCGATCGCATAAAGCCTCAGAGGTAAAGTTTGATGAGACTTTGATGTAGTTTGGAATCAATATTTTTCACTTTCCCCTTACTATTAGCTAATTATTTTACCCTTCGATTACAAGCTGAATATAGATTGCAAGTAACAGG
>JANNDZ010000762.1:0-7904 GCA_031378395.1 Pseudanabaena sp. OTE_75_metabat_487_sub | reverse complement strand
ATCCCCCTAAATCCCCCTTATAAAGGGGGACTTGAACTTCCTCTTCTCCCCCCTTTACAAGGGAGGCTGGGGGGGATCCATCTGGCAATCGCCTCAATATCAAACAATCATCATCCGTCAATTCCGCTTCCCAATTTGGCTCGATCGCATTAGTCCCAGTCGCATCAATAATCAACGCTGCCCCCATAATGCGATCGCCCACCCGCAAATCCTCCCGCCTATATATAGGCGTTTCCAGCCACTGACTACCCATATAAACCCGTGCAGAGGCGATCGCCTCACCCGTACCCACAGCCAGCTTTTCCCTTTTCCCTTTCTCCTTTTTTATTGAAAGAATTGCCTCAACTGCGATCGCCTCCACGATCAAGGCTTTATCTGAAAACACAAATCCATAGCGTTCTTTATGTAAAGCGGCAAAACTAGTTTGTAAAAAATCTAAAATCTCCCGTGAATGAAATCTCAACGGATCAGCGATCGCAATAGTTAGTGACGAATCAGTGCCTGCGTAGCGCAAACGTAAAGCTGTTTCGATTAGCAAACCCTCTTCACTACTACCATGTAAAATCTCATTTTTCGCATCCTCACTTAGATCTAGAGCAATCATCTCTAATTCTGCAAGCAAATCCAAACTAAGCTCTGACTCAACCGAGCGATCGCGAATAGTGCGAACATCTGCCAAACCAATCCCATAGGCTGACAATACTCCCGCGTAAGGATGAATAAAAACTTGTGTCATTCCCAAGACATCTGCGATCGCACAAGCATGTTGTCCACCTGCACCACCAAAGCAGCACAACACATATTCGGTCACATCATAACCTCGCTGCACCGATATTTTTTTGATTGCCATCGCCATTTTTTCGACAGCAATCTCTAGAAACCCTTGAGCGACGACTTCGGGTAAAACTTGTTGACCTGTGGCTTCACCAATGGATTGCGCTAATTCTGCAAACTTCTGAATTACGATTTCGCGCTCAAGCGGTAAATCTCCATCCTTCCCAAATACTTTTGGGAAGAAATCGGGCTGTAGTTTCCCTAACATCACATTACAATCAGTCACCGCCAACGCACCGCCATTGCGATAACAAGCGGGACCAGGGAAAGCTCCTGCTGATTCGGGGCCAACACGATATCTTGCACCATCAAAAAACAATAACGAGCCTCCACCTGCCGCCACCGTATGAATTGCCATCATTGGCGTGCTAAGTCTCACCCCAGCGACTTCTGTCGATAGAGATCGCTCATAGCTGCCTGCGTAATGGGCGACATCCGTAGAAGTTCCGCCCATATCAAAGCTAATAATTTTATCAAAACCTGCTTTTAAACTGGTTTGCACTGCACCAACAATCCCACCTGCGGGGCCAGAGAGAATACTGTTTTTACCCTGAAAAGATTTTGCTTCGATGAGTCCGCCGTTGGACTGCATAAACATTAACTTTGTTGAATTCATATCGAGTTGATCGAGATTACCAAGCTCAGCACTAACTCGATCTACATAGCGCCTGAGAATTGGTGATAGATATGCATCGACTACGGTCGTATCGCCTCGACTTATAAATTTAATTAAGGAACTAATTTCATGAGATACGGAAACTTGCGTAAATCCAACTTGTTTTGCTAGTTCAGCCAAGCGCCGCTCATGGTCAGGATAGCGATAACTATGCATTAAGGCGATCGCGCAAGCCCTAATCCCCAAATCATAGATTTTTTGTAATTCTTTTAAAGCTAATTCTTCCTCTAACGCAATGAGAACTTCCCCATGCGCACTATAACGTTCCTCAACCTCAATCACCTGCTCATAGAGCATCTCAGGCAAAACAATATGCCTTGCAAAAATATTCGGGCGGTTCTGATAACCAATCCGCAAAGCATCACGAAATCCCTTAGTGATTAATAAAACTGTGCGATCGCCTTTTCGTTCTAAAAGGGCATTAGTCGCAACAGTTGTTCCCATCTTGATCGCTGCAATCTCAGCTACGGGAATCGGCTCAGACTGTGGAAGCCCAAGAATATCGCGGATGCCCTGTATCGGAGCATCAACATAGCGATCAGGATTTTCAGAAAGCAACTTATGCAGGACAATCTGACCATCAGGACTCTGCGCGACAATATCGGTAAAAGTGCCCCCGCGATCGATCCAGAACTGCCACTTATGATTGTCTTGGCTCACTTCTACTGAACTATCATTCATTTTTATCTCAACATTCAAGTCTCATCAGTATTTATAGCACTTTGTGAGTTCTCTACATGGTTTTATAGAACTGCTTGAGGACTAATCCTAGACGATAAGACCATGCTCTCTCATCATGACCGCCTTTCTTATCCTCATATTTAAACAGATTCTTACCAAGTTCATAGCCATAGTGTTTCTCTAAAATCTCTGTCATCCTGCGTCCCCATTTAGCTGCTTGTTGCTCAATCACGAAATTATGGAAACCCTCTGAACGTTTGCATCCCCAGTCAATCCATAAATTAGGTCGATGTTGGTTGTCTTGATGAAGATATTTGCCCACAGCTTGCATTAAAGGAGAACTAGACAAGTTAAAAACCCCACCCGCCCAAAATGATGGAGATAAAGCGCCAATATTGCCAAAAATATGGCAATTCAAACATCCCGTATAAAAAGCTGCTAATCCACCATGAGATGAACCAAGAATAGTCGTGAACTTGCGATCGCTTATGGTCTTGTAATTTAGATCGATAAAAGATTTTAAACGCGCCATATAATTAGAATATTCTGGCAGCCCGCCACCTTCCTTTTTAAAAGGAGTTGAGAACTCTTCAACATGAAGATATTCGTAAGAACGATTGAGTGGATGGACAGCCACAATAATTACAGGCTGAATTTCTGATTGTTGGTATAAATTGCTGATGACAGTTGCTACTTCCCATGAGTATGGGCTCAATCCCCCAGCCCAGAAAGCAGTATTACCATCATTCATATAAACTACAGGATAGTTATTATGATCGCCATAGGAACGCGGTAGAAAAACATGTACTTTACGAGGCTGATCGCTGCGTTCTAATTGCAAAGCGTCAAAGGTATGAAAGTAGCCACTCTCATCACCTTCATCATGATAGTAGGCTGTCTGTCCGCCGAGATTAAATGCGTGAGCCATATGTATATATCAAGCAGAGCTGAGGGATTCTACCACAAAGTACTTTTTCGTATACTTGGCTTGCGTCAATGACTAATTCCGGCTCGTCTAATTGAATGAGATGTCCGCTTTAGTGAGCAATAATGTGAAAGCCGTAAGGTGATTCCCTTGCTAATTCTCTATGTAATTCCTTCATTGTCTCTGCAAGATTCTAATTCAATTCTAAGTTGTTTTTTGCTTTACCAACACCATCACCCGATTGACGGCATCTTGGACAAAAACTTTGAGAAACTCATCACGGCGATTGAGTTGAAACTGACGCTGCACGACCTCGGCAATACCACCATCTCCCCAATCGCGATCGCGACTAAAGTATTCGATAAAACTCTTACCCGCAATGCGTGTGAGATAAGCTGCTGTAACTGATTGAACTGTTGCTTTGAGGACTAGCCCAACTACAGTTACGGAAATTAACGTGGTAATGATTTGGACTACACCTTTTACAATACCAAGGCTAACAAGAGTACGGGTGAGTGAATTGGCTAATTCTTTACCACGATCAATATTAATTTCACAGCCATAAACCTTACCAATTTCCACAACCATTTGGGCATTAATCGCAGCTGTGGCTAGAAGATCAACTACAGGTAAAGGTGTAGCAAATACCACGCCCACTACTAACCATTGGAACTTCTCAACTACTTTTTCGGCTTCGGCTTGTTGTTGTTGCGATAGCGCTTCGCGAGTTGCTTCCGTAAGGCGTTGCGATCGCAATAACACATTATCTGCAACTAGTTCATCGCCTTCATAACTGAGGATATCGAGAATTCTCCCTAAAAGCGGTTGGATTTTCGGTTTGGGAGTAACGCCTTCACCAGAGTCTAGGGTAATTGCCGCAGGACTTGCCGCGATCGCAACGACATCTTCAGGCGCAATAAAATCTAAAACTCGCGATCGCAAACTAGTTTGAATAATTTCGCGATCGCTTTTAGTTAGGCGATCGATTTTATTGAAGGCGAGAATTGTACGCTTGCCAATATCAGTAAGGGCTTTGAGAACTTCATATTCGGAACTGCGTAAATCGTCATCAACGACAAACACAATCAAATCTGCTTCTGTCGCAATTTTTCGCGCCTCCTGTTCGCGATCGCTACCCAAGGCACTTGCTTCTAATATGCCTGGGCAATCAGTAAATTGAATCGGTACTTCTAGACTCTGAAACCTCACAGGTGCATAGACTTTACCCAACTGCGTAGTTCCCATAGTCGCGCCAACTTCGCCTTTACTAGTGACATCTTGAAGCGATAGATCCAGCAATCCATTGACTAATGAAGTTTTACCTGCGGAGCCAACTCCAAACACAACTACACGCAATTCTTGACGGATGAAGTTCTTTTTAAGTTGTTCAGTTTGTTCAGCTAGCGATCGCCGCATTACCTCATTTTGGATTTGCTCTACCTGTCGCTCTAAGGCTTCCAGACTGTCTTGAGCTGCTTCAATCTTGTCGGTGGGAGCTTCAGGAATCGGGCGTGGTTTAGATGGTTCGGATTGAAATAGGCGTAAATATCGCCAAATGACAAAGAATAATCCTGCTAATAATCCCATTACCAAGAGAACTGCAAATCCGCCCAAAATCGGGGAAGAGGTTGCCACGAGTTGATAGATTTGAATAATCCGATCTAGTAAGGGAATGACAAACGAAATTACTAGACCAAAGCAGCCTAAAACAAGTAGCGATCGCAGCCAAGGAAATTTTCTTTTCATCGACTTAGGACTGAGCTTTTACAGGTGATTTAGAAGAGCGAAACTTGTTCCACCACCTTGAGAAGAGTTTCTCTGATTCTACCCACAAGACTAAGAGCATACTGAATCCAAAGCATAAGCCGAGTTCTGAAGCAGAAAGAGCATCAGTGCCAAAAAATTGCCGTAGGGATGGCACATACAGCAGGGAAAGCTGTAATCCCGTGGTAAAAATCACGGAAACTAATAGATAGGGATTAGAGATCGGATTTAACTCAATGATTAGTTTAGAATCAGAACGACAAGCTAGGGCATGACCCATTTGAGCGATACAGAGCGTCGTAAATGTAATCGTCTTCCAATGTTCATGCCATGAAGGGTTACCAGAATTATAGACGAGTTCCATTAAGGCGATTGTTTGCAAACCGAAGACAACTCCAATGCGCAGAATATACCAACCTAAGCCCCTTGCGAAAATATTTTCTTTGGGACTAAATGGAGGTCGTTGCATAATATCGGCTTCGGAAGGCTCCACAGCTAATGCTAATGCTGGTACACCATCAGTAACTAGATTCATCCACAAAATTTGTAAAGGTGTCAGCGGAACTGCGCCAAAACCTAGAAAAGCCGTCGATGCGATCGCAATTACTTCACCGACATTACTACCAAGAATATATTTAATAAATCGGCGAATATTGGCGTAAACTGTTCTTCCTTCTTCGGTTGCTGCCACAATCGTCGCGTAGTTATCATCCAGCAAAATCATGTCACTTGCCTCTTTAGAAACATCTGTCCCCGTAATGCCCATGGCAATGCCAATGTTTGCCTGTTTTAGGGCAGGCGCATCATTTACTCCATCACCTGTCATGGCAACGATTTCACCGCTTCGTTGTAATGCTTGGACAATGCGTAATTTATGTTCAGGCGAGACTCTAGCATAGACAGCAGTTTGCTGAGCGATCTCCGTTAGTTGGTCATCGGTCATCAGTTCAATCTCTTGACCTGTTAATACGCGATCGCTATCTGGATAAAAAATATTTAAGTCACGAGCGATCGCTTGAGCCGTCAGTTGATGATCGCCTGTAATCATCGTTGTATGAATTCCTGCCTGACGACTGATTTGTACTGCTGCCGCCGCTTCCAATCGTAGAGCATCACGAATGCCCACTAGTCCCAGCCAAACCAGATTCTTCTCTATATCGGCAAGTTCATCTTCTGTCGGTAAATTTTCTAAGGGTAAATAGGCGAATCCTAATACGCGCATTCCTTTAGAGGAAAGCAACGTATTTTGAATGTTAACGGCTGTTTTGTATGAAGTTGTAATTAGACCGATTTGTTTATCTATTTGAATGCGATCGCATCGGCTTAATACTAGCTCAGGGGAACCTTTGCAAAACAAAACGTAAGGTTTATTGGGTAATAGAGCAGCGATTATTCGCATAGCTTCGGGTGTATCTTCAGCATCCATATCATTGATAATGACGATCGCGCTCATCAGCTTCCGCTCTGGAGTAAAGGGGATCTCGGCAACTCTGGATAAATATTGCGTAAATTGTGACTGCCAAAAATTAGCTTTCCCAGCCAAGCTTAACAGCGCTCCTTCGGTAGGATCACCGATGATTTTCCACAATGATTTTGGAGCACTAATAGGCAAGGGACTTAAGTCCTTTTTACCTCGTGGTGATGGGCGATCGCTTATTTGTTCAACAATTCCTTTTTGTAAATAGGAATCATTACAAATTACACTTGCCGCCAGTAAAATCTGTAATTCTGGACATTGATAAATATTGAGATCACTAGCTAGCATATCTCCTGCTAGTCGGGAGAGGGCAAATTCACCAATCGGTTCATAACCAGTTCCATTGATTTGAGCAGCATAATTAGTAGTGAAAATATTTTCGGCAACCATTTTATTTTGAGTCAATGTGCCTGTCTTATCAGAACAAATCATTGTCACCGAACCCAAGGTTTCCACCGCAGGTAACTTACGAATCAGAGCCTTGCGGCGCACCATTCTTTGAGTTCCTAGAGCAAGTGTCACGGTAATCACGGCTGGTAGACCTTCTGGCACAGCCGCAACTGCCATACTTAAGGATGTATTTAACAACTTCACAAAGTCGCCATTGCGCCATAGCCCTACTGCAACTACGATCACTACTAGCACCAAAGAAGAAATAACTAATGCTTGTGAAAGCTCGCCCATGCGTTTTTGTAATGGAGTTTCTTCTAGTTCCACATCTTGTAATAAATTGGCAATCTTTCCTAATTCTGTCTGCATTCCTATGGCAGTGACTAGCATCATTCCCCGTCCTTGCAATACTTCTGTCCCCTGATAAAGCATATTTAGGCGATCGCCTAAAGACTCATCTTCATCAAATGTCTGATTGGCAAACTTGTTCACCCCCTGTGATTCACCTGTAAGGGCTCCTTCTCGCACTTTCAGCTTTACTGCTTCGATTAACCGTCCATCTGCTGCAATTTGCATCCCCGCATCAACAAATACAATATCCCCCACGACCAGTTCCACTGATCGGATTTCGGCAACTTTACCCTCACGAAATACCCGCACATTTGGTGTCGCCATGCGTTTTAGGGCTGCCAAAGCCTCTTCAGCACGACTCTCCTGTACATAGCCCAAAATGCCATTGAGAATGACGATCGCAGCAATCGCGATCGCGTCTTTAGGAAAGCTTCCCACGCGCAGATCTAAGCCTGCGGAAACAACCGCCACCCCCATCAACATCAACAACATGATGTTAGTAAACTGATCAATAAAAATACTTAGCTTTGAACGCCCTGATTTTGTATTTAACTCATTGCGTCCATAGACAGCTTGGCGATCGCTGATTTGCCATGACTCTAAACCCAACTCTGGGTTTGTATCCAAAGCGGCGATCGCTTGCTCGATCGTAAGTGTGTGCCAAACTTGATTTGTTGGTAAATTACTCATTTTGGGTTTTGTCAGCAATCAGAATGATCACATCTCTGTTTTAGCCTATCAGAGTCTATGCGATCGCTAAATCCTCTTTACAACTTGTTTAAGCTTTCCATATTAAGCCCAAAAAT
>JANNDZ010000926.1:0-3660 GCA_031378395.1 Pseudanabaena sp. OTE_75_metabat_487_sub | reverse complement strand
GTTTCGCCCCGCAGGGGCGAAACCTTACAACTTTGGGTTTGCAATTAATTAAGTCCATTTACTTAATAAGATTTTATTATGCATCACGTTTAGATTTTACTTTAAGATTACTTAGATAGACATACTTTTTACCCTGTACATATTTGACTCAACTGCCCTGTTTAGGCTATCTTCTGGGTAGTACATATTTGTATATCAAACATGTACGAAATAGTCGCAACAGCAGTCATAAGGGCAAACAACCTTGCAATCCGAATGGTGGATCGCCATTCTTGCATTTAGTCTAAGCGCGCATCACTGGCTTGCTCTTAACTGTGCGTCTCTCGCTACTAGTGTGTTATTACTGTTTGGCTTCCGAAAAGCTAACGAACACACTAGTAGCGGAGCCGCTGGAGTTGAGCAATCCAGTCCTGAGAGGTTTACGAAGGAGTAACCTGTTGACTGCTGAATGTGACTTTTTACAGTGCAAAGCGCTGAACGAAAACCCAAATTTCTAGTTAAAAATGTTGCAAAGCAACATTTTTAACTAGAAATTTGATTTTTGGTATAACTATGACCAACCAACCCCGCACCCGTCAGGAACTTTACGATCGCATCAGAGGCAGCTCCAGAGATGAAGTAATTCTGGAGGAAATGATTCGTTTAGGATTTTGGCCCGCCGCAGGTGAAATGCCCAAAGATCCTGCCGATGAGATTCGGCGCAAGGGCGAGATCATGCGGGAACTTGAGGATTTAAGAGCGCAAAATCGCCAACTGAATAACGAAGAAGCACTTAAAAAAGAAGCTTTAAAACAGAGACTAGCGGAGTCTAAACGCAAACAACAAGAAACCAAAGAGCGCCGAGAACGAGAGCGGCAAGAACGTCTAGAAATTTGGGAACTCAAGAAGCAGCAAGAAATTGTATTTCTAGGTGAAGGTGTTTCCGCAGGACTGAATAAAACTGAATGCGATCGCGATCGCTTACAAAGCTATGGCTTATCAGAATATGGCACATCAAGCGAGATTGCTGCTGCGATGGGAATCAGCCTCGGTGAACTGCGGTTTTTAGCCTTTGCAAGGCGGGCTAGCAATATCTCTCACTACATCCGTTTCAAAATTGCCAAAAAAACAGGCGGCGAACGTTTGATTTCTGCGCCCATGCCAAGGCTCAAACAAGCACAGACATGGATTCTCTACAACATTCTAGAGCAAGTAGATTTACATGAGGCAGCCCATGGATTTTGTCGTGGGCGCTCGATTGTCACCAATGCCGAGCCGCATGTGGGAGCCGATGTCGTCATCAATCTAGACTTGCAAGATTTCTTTCCTTCTATCTCCTACAAGCGCGTTAAGGGATTATTTCGGTCTTTAGGATATTCGGAAGCTGCTGCGACGATCTTTGGACTAATTTGCACAGATGCAACTTCGGAAGCAGTGGAACTTGATGGCAAAACCTATTATGTGGCTCTAGGCGATCGCAATTTACCCCAAGGCGCACCCAGCAGCCCTGCGATCACCAATTTAATCTGTCGCCGTCTCGATCTGCGACTGACAAAGATGGCAGCTAGTCTCGGATTTGTTTATACCCGTTATGCTGATGATTTGACGTTCTCTGGTTCTGGCGAGAATTTGCGACAAATCTGTAATGTGCTGAAACGCACGGGTGCGATCGCAACTCATGAGGGATTCACGATTCATCCCCAAAAGACGAGAGTTCTGCATAAGTCTCAACATCAAGAAGTAACAGGGATTGTGGTTAATGAGAAACTAAATGTGGATAGAGAAACACTCAAACGTTATCGGGCTACCTTGTTTCACATTGAGAAGGATGGATTAGCAGGAAAGCATTGGGGCAATTATCCTGATTTAATTCAATCGATTGAAGGCTTTGCAAACTTTGTAGCGATGGTCAATCCAGACAAAGGAGTCAAGCTCAAGGAGCAAGTACAACGCATTAAAGATAAGTACAGACCGAAACGAGTAAAGCGCGTAAGACGAAAAAGCAAATAAACCAAGAACTCAAGTTCTTGGCTAAAAGCTAAAGTCCACTGAAGTGGACTACAGAACACTCTTATTTAGCCCGTTTCAACGGGTTTGAGCTTTTAGCCTGCACTTGAGTACAGGGCTACTACCTAAGCCTTATAAAACTCATCTCTTAAACTAACTTTCTAATATCGCCAAAGGTGCGATAAAAACTACCGTTGAAAGATTCGCGAATTTC
The DNA here is from genome assembly GCA_031378395.1 of Pseudanabaena sp. OTE_75_metabat_487_sub. Classification (GTDB taxonomy): domain Bacteria; phylum Cyanobacteriota; class Cyanobacteriia; order Pseudanabaenales; family Pseudanabaenaceae; genus Pseudanabaena. Next base: position 1,460 of record JANNDZ010000926.1, on the reverse strand, counting down.
GTCAACGAGATAACGAGCACCAGCTTCGCGAATATCTTTTGGGAATTGGACTTTCCGATTCTGGTCATAGCCATCAGAGATGACACGAATTCTTAACTTGCTTCCTTCTTGGAAACATTCTAGCAATACACCTCGGCTACTATCTGAAGTAGTTTCCAATATCGTAGATGGGAGAACATCTTCTAATTTCGGAGCTTTGATATTAACGGCTTGAGTAAATGTCCCTGCTTGAGCAGCTTGAATTGCAGATTCACTAGCATCAATACAAGCAAAAGAGCCGTCAGTCGTGACGAGGTATAACCTCCCATTAAAGAACTGCATTGAATATGCGGAACCGCAACCCGTTCCCAATTTCCAGAGGCGATCGCCATCACGGTTAAAACAATAGATCGAAGAACAGTTGTCACCAGCAAATATATATTCGCCGTCGCCTGCGGTAGCACAGGAATAGATAGCAGCATCACATTGATAAGCAGTGCCGATTTCGCCTTTTTTGGTAAAGCTTTGGACTAACTTGTTATAAGTACCAACATAAATCATCGACTCCTCTTGCCAACCGAATAAGACATCGCCTTTAGTGGGCTGATTCCAGATCACTTGTCCATCTTCCCAGTCATACATCGTTACGCCTTGACTATGCCCATGATAGATACCAATCTCATCGCAACGCACCATCCAGCCAGCAGTGCCACTGCTACGTTTTGTCCATTTCGATTCATCTTCGTGATTGATTGTAGTAATACCACCATCTCGATCTGACACCCCTAAAATGCCATCGCTAATATCTAGCCAAAAAATATCAACATCTCGCGCAATCTCATAGGCAACACGCGGCACTTTCCCACCCAAATCATAAACCTTGCCGTCATCACATCCTGCATACAACCAATCGCGATCGCTAACAATGCACTTCACACCATCAGGTAGTTTGAACTGATTTGTCACTTGACCATCGTGAGTGAGGGTATAGATCCGCCCATCTTGATTACCAACCCAGCAACCCATTTCATCAACAGAGACACCAAAGGCAGATGCACCAGTAGCAAGCTTCCAGATGACTGGCGACTGTTTAGAAGTTGATTTGGTACTGGTAATTTGTCGGCGAGTAACTGCACGCTTCTGACGTTCGCCCATGACAGCCAGCGCATAACCTTTACGCTTCTTTTCGTTGATTTTTTTGGTTGCATCAGCCAGAGCTTTCTCAGGTGTCTCAAAGGTCGAGGCTTTAGTTTGTCCGCGATCGCCGATCCGTCCATAACGAATCGACACCGATGCATCATTCACAATTACTTCATAAAACTTGTGAGAACCACTATCTCCTTCAGATAGCTCTAAATATGTTGTTTGTTCTGACATAAGAAATCCATTGGCAGTTTTATAAAATATAACTCTAGCAGCCTGTCGGAGAAACCCAAAATTGCTCGTAGCTCGTAGGGTGTTTTAGCGATCGCGTAACGCAC
>JANNDZ010000870.1:0-2121 GCA_031378395.1 Pseudanabaena sp. OTE_75_metabat_487_sub | reverse complement strand
ATAATTAGAATTGCTGTTTTTGGATTAGCTTATTTGAAATTGTGGCAAAGCCATTCTTTCAAATAATTTGTTGTGGTTAGTTACTCAATTGTACGAGTTAGCAACACTGGCACTGTCGCATTGACTCGCACATAGTCAGATACTGAAGAGCCTAACAAGCGATCAAGATCGGGTAAACTACGTGCGATCGAAGGACGGCGATCGGGAGAACCAATCATCAAAAGGCTAGTATTAGACTCATCAGCAAGTTTACAGACTTCTTTGCCAATATCTCCAGAACTGATAAAAGAGCGCGATGGAATATTCATCCGTTTGAGTTTAGCGCTAGCTTCTACTAAGACAGGATCAGTGTTAACAGCATCTTCCTTGCGCTTAACCACCCTTGCCAAGAAGATTTCTACATCCTTCGCACCGCTTACGATTTTAATGGCAAGATCAAGACAGTTGTTGGATGAAGCAGTGCCATCGACAGAAACCATGATGCTACGAATGGTTTTGATGTATACGTCATCCTTGATCAGCAACATTGGTGCGTCAGATAGTTGGAAAACATACTGGCTGACAGAGTTCGCCAAAATTGCTTGTAATCTACCCATACCGCGAGATCCCATGATCATTAAGTCGGGCTTCAAGTCTTCGGCTACTTTGCACACAACATCTTTGGGTTCACCTTCTTTGAGCATCGATACGGTGGCATTACCCGATGTCAAACGCAAACTTTTCACTTCTCTTTCGACAATTTTTTCACCCGCAATGCGATATTCTGTAACCGCTTCCGAGTTAGTTGAGTTGGGGATTACATGCAGGACGTTAATTTGTAATGTTTGCATACTAGGCAGGGCTAGCAGCATATTCATCATTTCGCGCGATCGCCCCGAGCCATCAACAGCTAATAAAACTTGTTGAAACATATTTTTTTTAGATATTTAATAAAGTTGCTATATCTTGAGTAAAGCTTAATTACAAGGCGATCGCTGCAAAACGTTGAAATTCTTAAAAATTAAAACCCAAAAAAGGGGCGCGTAGCGCCCCTTTTTTATAGGGTAATTATTTGATTTGCGATCGCTGACTTTTCCGCAGCATTGGCAACTGCAAGAGAATGCAAAATACTCTCATGACTGGTATAAAGCGGCGTACCTGTAAACAGATGAAAAAGAACGTTTTCGGTGTCTTTCTTAAACAAACCTCTTGTCGTCCCTGCGTCAAGTTCCAATGTTCCATCCGCAGTGATTAATTTTCCCTTATCTCCAGAAAAAATCAGTGCTCCGTCACTACCATGTAGCTCCATAATCCGCTCTGGTTGCCAAAAGTTTTCGCCTTTACTGTAGCTGACATCGGCAACAACTCCATTCTCAAACTGAAGTTGGGCATTGCAAACACAGGAAGTAAAATGACGCGGCAAATTGTCGCCACTATAGCGTAACTGACAAGAGACAGACTTCACCTTTCCGAAGAGCACAATAATCCGATTGAGGCGAGAGACTGCTGCTGTCAGGGGGAATCCAAACAAATCTGGTTTGTAAGTCCATTTGTCTGGGACAGGACGCTGTGGACTTTTAGTAGAATATCTTGCATAGAAGGGAGTGCCAACTCTAGCTAAATGTTCCATCACCAATTGATGTACACCGCCCAAAAGTTCAATATGCTCGACATGCAGCATTAAGTTCTGCTGCTGGGCAAGTTTCACCAATTCCTGCGCTTCAGACAGGCTAAATGAAAGAGGATACTCCACAATCACATGCTTGCCCGATCGCAAAGCTTGCCCAACCACTGCCTCATGATCACGATTGACATTACAAACCACAACTAAGTCAATATCAGGACGCATGACTAGTTCTGACCAATATTGATGCACATTTGCGATCGCAAATTCTTGGGCGATCGCTTGTGCTTTTTCGAGATTGCCTGCGATCGCTGTCACGACAATGCGCGGATCTTGACTGAATATTTCGGTGCGTAACTTGGCAACAAAGCCAGAGCCAACAATGCCAACTCGCAAAGGTTGATGAAGAGCCTGATAACTAGGAATAGAACTACTGGTCATGATCAAAGATTATGCTATTGGCAAATGCAAATATACAAGGTAAAGAGCCAGTTTTTGTGGCGCGGCTTCGCCGCGCC
>JANNDZ010000800.1:0-4623 GCA_031378395.1 Pseudanabaena sp. OTE_75_metabat_487_sub | reverse complement strand
CGCCAGAGTTTCCCCGACATGACGGACGTACACATTCTGTCCACCAGCCTCTTCTAATCCAATTTCTGCTGCTGGATCGGCATGATCGGATATGAGGGCGATCGCCTGTCTATTCAAACTAAGCATAATATTTATCTCCTTTTGAGAATGTTATTTAAGATCTTTACTACCTAGCTTTTTTTTCTAGCTTTTTTTGTAGTAATTAGATGCAAGGATTAGCGGCGCTTTGCGCTGCTATTCTCTTCTTGCGGTTTAGATAAGATCCAAAATCCTTTAGTTGATTAGCGGTCTAAATCCGTGTTTGATCGAGACTTCACCAATCTTGTCCATATTCTCCATGCTGATTTGATTGCGTCCCCAAGAGAAACTAGTATGCCAACCTTCAAACTCTAAAAGCATCGCTTCCGCAAAACAGGCAAAAAGCTGACGGGCAGGAGCAGTCATATTCACGATCTTCATAATCTTCCAGTCAATATCGAGACTATGCTCAACGATGCCGCCGTCAATTACATGAATTCCTTCTTCTTGCACCAGCGTAGACATATTTTTAGGATAGCCACCATCGATGAGGATGCAAGGACGCTTGAGAGTAGCTGGGTCAATCGCCATGCCCTTCGCCATACTCGCCACCCATACGATAATGTCCGATTGCGGCAGAGCATCCTCCATATCCATGACCTTCCCGCGTCCAAGTTGGGCTTGCAATTCTTGTAAGCGTTCCTGATTCCTTGCAACTAGCAATAATTCTTTGATATTAGTACGTGTATCTAGCCAGCGACAAACTGCACTGCCGATATCCCCCGTTGCGCCGCACACAGTTACAGTGGCTTTAGCCAGATCAATACCAAATTTACGACTTGCTTCTTCAATCTGACGACAAATGATGTAAGCAGTGTGGGTGTTGCCTGTGGTGAAGCGATCAAATTCTAGTTGAATATTTCGCACACTCGACATCTGACTGAGATTAAAGTTCTCAAAAATAATCGATGAAAATCCACCTAAAGCCGTAATATCAACATCATTTTTTTGAGCCAACGCCATCGCGTTGAGGATCTTGCGAATCGCGGTTTTAATTTTACTACCTGCTAACATTTCAGGTAAAAAACAAGATTCTACATATAGCCCTTCGATCTGCTGACCTGTGGCACTCGTAACTTTAATGCGATCGACGATTTGGGGCGGGGCGCTACACCAAAATTCCAAACCTTGATCGGCGTATTCGGGATAGCCTAATTCCCTTGCTACAGACTGAGCGTGTTCAAGACTTGTCAAATGCCCTATAAGACCAAACATCGATTGCAGTTACCAGTTTTTTATTAGCAATTAGCTATTAGCTATTAGCTGTTAGCTTTTTTTATTTAGAATTTTTAGAAATAATTATTTCTTTTTTGAGAATGAAAGATGATTAGCTGTTGGCAATTAGCTAAACGCTAACAGCTAACAGCTAATTACTACTAAGCCGCTACCAAACCCATTGCCGACATTCTCATGATGTCGCGGGTGTTGAAGCCGATTTTGCCTAGACTTTCGCCATATTGAATCATGAAGTCTTCAACCAAAGCTTCTTTTTCCATGCCAAGGACTTTGGCATCGGCTTCAACTTGGTTGAGCATTTTCCAGACAATAGGCAAGTTTTGGCGATTTGCTTGCTCTAGAGTTGCCTTGGAATCGTCAAAATGATTTTGCAACCATTCTTCACCAAAGTTGAGATGCAAGTACTCTTCTTTGACCACGCCTTCTGTGATCTTGCGCGCAAAAGGATCGGCGACAGGAATATAGATGTTGTAAGCAGCGATCGCGAAGCACTCAATGATGAGTGATTGAATCAGCAGACAAGTGACAATATCCCCTGTTGCAAATGCTTTTTGAAAATTGCCATGCAGTTCAGCAAAGAATTTCTCGGCAAAATCCATGTCAGGTGTGACCTTGAGGTTCTTACCACAGGCGATAAAACCTTTTTTGTGGCGATCCTCCATCTTCGCAAGTCTGGTAAAATCTTCAGTAGATTCGGGCAGTAGCTCCCCTAATTGGAGATAGTTGCTGTACGCCTCAGCTTCACCTTCAATGACGATCGCATTGATTCGACTGTAGGCATCGCGATAGTTTTCTGTTTGATAGTCAATCGCTACAGCTTCGAGTGTTTGCCCCATGTTTTGCCTCTTTAAATATCCCTGCTCAATAAAAGTTAATCTCTAGCTATTTTATGCTAAGTAGCACAGTGCAATAAAATTAAAACCAGAAAGGTATGGCGGTGTTTTGCACTGCCATACCTTTCTGGTTTTGTTATGAGACCAATTTATGGGTTTATCAGCGCCGCAGACGCTGATAAACCCATAAATTGGTTTTTTGATAGCCAGCCTGCGGCTGGCTATCAAAAAACCAATTTTGAAATGTGAATTGCTGACTAAAGCGCCATATCTTCCTTTATTGCACGCCTGAGCGCTAAACTAAAGATTGTCCCTCAACTCGTGGTTATGGCAAGTTTTTTGTTAGAAGTTGGTACTGAAGAGCTACCTGCTAGCTTTATTGTTGATGCTTTGCGCCAATGGCAAGAGCGCATCCCAAAGAATTTAGATGAACACCAACTAACCACGAGTAAGGTAAATGTCTATGGAACACCTCGTCGCCTTGCAGTGCTGATCGAGGGTTTGCCAACACAACAAAGCGATCGCAGTTTAGAAATTAAGGGACCAGCGATCGGTTCAGCTTTTATTAATGGCGATCCGCAAGGTGAACCCACCAAGGCTTTATTAGGTTTTGCCAAGTCTAAAGGCATAGATTTACAAAATATTTTTATTAAAGAAACTGATAAAGGCGCATTTGTATTTGCTAATCAGCAGATTATCGGTCGCGCCACGATGGATATTTTGCAAGAACTTGCCCCAACTTGGATTACTGGACTCGAAGGTAAGCGCTTGATGCGTTGGGGTAATGGCGATCTGAAGTTTCCTCGTCCGATCCGTTGGTTGGTATCGTTATTTAATTCCAAGCTTTTGCCGATCGCTTTAGAAAATGTCCAAAGCGATCGCATTAGCCAAGGGCATCGAGTGCTGCACCCGCGACCAGTAATTATTGACACCGCGATCGATTATGTGGCGACTTTACGTGAAGCTTTTGTGGTTGTGGATGGCAACGAGCGCCAAAAGCATATAGTCACCCAAATTAATAGCATTGTGGAATTATTTGGCGGTAAAGCCGAAATTCCTGATAATTTACTCGAAGAAGTTACTTATTTAGTGGAATTTCCCACAGCGTTAATTGGCGAATTTGAACGGGAATATTTAGAACTGCCTCAGCCCGTAATCAAAACCGAAATGGTTAGTCATCAGCGCTATTTCCCCGTACATTCGCTCAAAAATCCCGATCAATTACTACCGCGCTTTATCACTATTTCCAATGGTGATCCTAATAAATCGCGTTTGATTTCGGCTGGAAATGGTCGTGTAATTAGGGCGCGTCTCTCCGATGGCAAGTTTTTCTACGATAGCGATCGCGCAGTGCATTTAGAAACTTTCTTGCCACTTTTAGAAAAAGTCACTTTTCAAGCTCAACTTGGCTCAGTTGCCGAAAAAGTAGCAAGGATTCGGGCGATCGCTAAAGTTGTGATTGCGTCGATTGCCAATTTGGAAACCACTGAAGCCGATCTGGTAATCATAGATCGTACAGCGCAACTCGCCAAAGCCGATCTCGTCACCCAGATGGTCAAAGAATTTCCTGAGTTGCAAGGTCAAATGGGTTATTACTACGCCCTTTCTAGCGAAGAACCTGTGGCAGTAGCGACGGGTATTCGTGAGCATTATCAACCACGCGGCGCTAGTGACTCGTTGCCAACTTCCTTGGCGGGTAGGATTGTGGCAATTAGCGATCGCATTGATACTCTCGTCGGTATTTTTGGCTTGGGAATTATTCCTACAGGTTCGTCTGACCCATTTGCATTACGTCGCGCCGCTACTGGAGTTGTGCAGATTGCTTGGGACAGTGATTTTGCCCTCGATTTGCCTAAACTTTTGCAAGCAGCGATCTCAATTTACGCAGCCAAGAATTTGCTAGCGAAACCTGCGGAAAGCGTTCTTGAGAACCTATACAAATGGTTTAAGCAGCGTTATGAGACAATTTTGGCTGATCAAGGTATTGAATATGATCTTGTTAATGCTGTCTCAGGTACTGAAGATCTCGCCTATGCCTTGCAAGGCTTGAGTAATCTCACTCGCATCAAGGAACGCGCTCACTTCCTCCAAAAATCTCGCGATGGGGCAACACTCAGCGCCATCTATGAACCAATTGTCAGAGCTTCTCGACTTGCGGTTCAGGGCGACTTGGATAGCATGACAGTCGATGTGACAGCAATTATTAATCCTGAAACTTTGACCGAACTAGCGGAAAGGGATTTGTATGATGCGATCGCGGCTTTGCCCAGTCAGCCTAGTGATGAGCAGTTGATGGAGGGTATTATTGTGATCGCGCCCGTCTTAGCCAAATTCTTTGATGATGTATTAGTCATGGCAGAAGATGCAGAAGTCCGCCAAAACCGTCTCAATTTGCTGGGCATTATCCGCAACTACAGCCGCCAATTAGCCGACTTTAGCGCAATCCTTAAATAAAGCCTTCGTAGGGTGCGTTAGC
>JANNDZ010000786.1:0-1950 GCA_031378395.1 Pseudanabaena sp. OTE_75_metabat_487_sub | reverse complement strand
CGCTTGGCTCCATTGGCGATAGTTTTCGGGTAGTTCTTTGTGGTTATAGCGCAGCAAGGGTCCATGTCCATTGGCGACAATTTCCGCCTGTGGCAAATCATCCATCCGTTTCATTGCCGCAATTACTGACCTTGCATTGGGAGCCATCAAGCATTCGTAGTAAAAGCGATAGTCGGGCGTAATTCTTTTTAAATCCTCATCGTAAACAGCCTCACTGCAATAATGCATTCCAAAAATATCGCAGGTATACAAAATTGATGTACCAAGATCAAAGGTCATCATTGTGTCTGGCCAGTGCAGATTCGGCGCATTCACAAATTGCAAAATATGACCATTGCCCAAGTCAACCTGATCGCCATTTTTAACAGCTTGCTGCTTAAACGGCTGATTGATCAGCTCACCCAGAAATTGCAAAGCTACTTTAGTCGCCACCACTGTGACATTGGGAGCTAAGGCTAATATTTCCTTTACCAAGCCACTATGGTCTGGCTCTGTATGGCTAATTACCAAATAATCAATTTGGGCAGGATCGATTAGTCCCTGCAAAGTTTTGAGATATAGTTCACGAAACTTGGCGTGAGATGTATCAACTAGCGCCAGTTTTTCACCACGAATGATAAAGGAGTTATAGGTTGTACCATTTTGCAATCCAAACTCGATATCAAAGCGATCGCGATCCCAATCTAGCGATCGGATCGTAGTCGTGTCAGCCGCAATTTCGGCAACTTGGATAGTGAGTCGGCGTTCAATCGGTTTCTCTGGAATATTTACAATAGAAGGAATCTCAATAGTAGCTACCACGATCTTAATCTCCCTATCTGCTGATTTTCAACTATCTCCAGTCTAATGCTTACTTTTCAACAAGTCCAATTGAATGTACTAATTGATACTATAAGTAACTTACCAAAAACCAAAAATCAGGTAGGTGCACGAAGTACCGCTACTTAATTTCTGGGCTATAACCCAAATCCCTACTATGTCAGATCTTTACGTTTCGTGGGAAGAATATCACGCCAACATCGAGAAGTTGGCATCCCAGATTTATCAATCCCAATGGGAATTCGATCAAATTCTTTGTCTTGCAAGGGGTGGCTTACGTATTGGGGATGTGCTTTCGCGGATTTACGATAAGCCTCTTGCCATTCTCTCGACCTCTTCCTACGGGGGCAAAGATTTTCAGGAAAGAGGCAACTTGACGATCGCTAGTAATATCACGATGACTACTGAGACACTTGGCAAAAGGATTTTGCTAGTGGATGATTTGGTTGATTCGGGTGTGACTCTTGCGCGGATCTTGGAATGGTTGCAGCAGCATGAAGAATTTGCAGTTACTGAGGTGCGATCGGCAGTTTTGTGGTTTAAGGCTTGCTCTGTGGCTAAGCCCGACTATTATGTGGATTTTTTGGCGGACAATCCTTGGATTCATCAGCCTTTTGAGAAATATGAAAATCTTAATCTGAGTGATTTTTGACTTACTTGTAAACAGTATTTTGATGTGATATTGATCACTGTGCAGCCTTAATGCCTATAGATATATTTATCACCATAAATTGTCGAAAAAAGCTCAAAAAACATGAAATTTATTTCAATAAGCGTGATTTCCGCGATCGCAGCCCTCGCAGTCGCTTTTTCCGCCCAAGCTGACACTCGCAAAGCTTATTGTGAATATTATCCTCACGGAGCCAGTACAGCTAAAGTATCAATGCCTTGCACGTTTTCGATGGGGCAAGGAAATATCAGTATTCGCTGGCAAGATGGGGTGTCGGATGATTTCATGCTTATTCGCGGACGTAACATGGTCTACAGAGATAATCGTGGCGGTATCGTCTATCAGCAACGTGGGGAAGAACAAGCCGATGGTACTAGTGCCAGAATCATGAAGATGGAGAACGGCTCGATTTATATCTGGGGAAGCTAGAAACTTTCTAGCAAGCAGTGATGTCAATATGG
>JANNDZ010000763.1:0-2842 GCA_031378395.1 Pseudanabaena sp. OTE_75_metabat_487_sub | reverse complement strand
CCTAACTACTTATCACACTTTTGTGAATTGGCATTAAGTAGATGAGCATAATTAATTACAAGCTAAAACCCGTAAGGTTGAGCCCCAACGGGGCTCAACCTTACGGGTTTAGGGATTTTGTACACAGGTACTTATGAATGTAGAATTGTCGATTGCACAATATTATCGGCTTTTAGTAAGTAAGAAAATTCTCCCTTATCGTTAATAAACCCTTTAAGGTATGGTCTCAATGTTGCTGGTACAGCGCTAATGTTTTGGTCAATGGTGTCATTTGGAATGTGGACAACGCCCAAAATTTTAGGCACGATCAACGCTAGTGAAAGTTGTTGCACTGATATGAGAATTACTTCGTAGAGTCTAATATTTTGATCGAGCGGTTGCAAACCCAATAGCATTGCTAAATCGATCGCCCAATAAACGCGGCGACGACGGCTTAATATACCTAAGATACAAGATGGTTTATTGGGCACAGGCATAATGTGCGAGGCTCTGATCGTCAAAACTTCTTGAGTAAATTCACTTTCAAGTAAGCCGACGGTTTGCGGATCGATCAAAAACTTTAGACAAGTATCAAGCCGTGACTCTTGCTGTGCTCTCATCTTTCCTTCTGGGATATAGACACTCTGTGGAAGTGTTTGCATGGACATATGTCAACTACAGTAACCATTAACCATGTATATCGATCAGGGCGATCGTTTGTATACAGCATTATGGCTGCTTGCGTCCCCATTTTTCGATCGCAGTCTGAATTTGCTCGACTTTAAACGGTTTGGCAATGAAATCATTCATCCCCGATGCAAAGCAATTTTCGCGATCGTCATGCGTTGCGTTAGCAGTAATTGCAATAATTTGAATAGATTTAGCGAGATTAGACAATTCAATTTGACCATTTTGCTCCATAGCTCGAATTTGTCGAGTTGCCTCTAAGCCGTCCATTTCAGGCATCTGCACATCCATGAAAATCAAATCATAGGATTTTTTTTGGAGCGATTCTAATACTTCAATTCCGTTTATAGCAATATCGATGCTGTAACCCATCTTCTCAAAAAGACGCTTTGCTAATTTCTGATTGACAGGATTATCTTCAGCTAGCAAAATTTTGAGGGGGATTTGTGCAGCTAATTTTGGGATATTACTAGACAATATTTTGTTCTGATTACTCTCGGCTGGGCGCTGTAAAGCCAAATCTAATGAGTGATCGGCTGAACGATCTATGATTTCTACAGTAAGAGATTTTTTCATTTCCACGGGATTATAGGGAATCGTAAATAAAAAGGTCGTGCCGCGCTCCAAAATGCTCTCAACCCAGATATCTCCGCCCATTAAGCTAATCAGCTTGTGACAAATGGCTAGCCCTAAACCAGTACCTCCAAACTTACGAGTTATGGAAGAATCAATTTGCGAAAACGGTTTAAATAATTTATCTAATTTGTGAGATGGAATGCCGATACCAGTGTCTTTTACCGCAAAAATAAGTTGAGTATCTTGATGCTTTCTGATGTCTATAAAAACCTCTCCCACAGAAGTAAATTTAATCGCATTCCCCACCAGATTGACTAAAACCTGCTGTAAATAGTGAATATCTCCTTTAATTAGAGGATAAACCTGTGGATTAATTGAGTAGTGGACTTCTAAGGATTTTTCCTTCGCCATGAAATCAACTAAACTGAGCACATTCTCAATACATTCTCTTATTTCAAAAGGCTCTACTTCCAACTCGACTTTTCCTGATTCGATTTTGGAAAAATCTAAAATATCATTGATCAGCATCAATAGTGCTGCTCCACTAGTATTGATTGTTTCGACATATTCACGTTGCTCAGGCCCTAGGTGAGTATCTAATAGCAAATTAGTCATCCCAATCACACCATTCATTGGCGTACGAAGTTCATGGCTCATTGTGGCTAAAAACTCAGATTTAGTTCGCGCGATCGCTTCCGATGTTTCCTTTTGTTGTTGAAGTTCTATTCTTAAAATATTAGTCTTGATCAAGTCCTGAATGGTAAGAAAGCCGACTTTGACAACCATATAAACAAACAAAGCCCCAACAAAGAAGATCACTCCTGTGAGAATTAGGATGAGCCATTGGATTCTCAAATAGACCAGTACTAATATCCCCAAGTACCCGAAGAGAAAGAAAACCATCAGCGATCGCAATATGTTCCAGCTTTGGCGATATTTATTGTCTTGAATTAAAGCCAGAATCCTCAGTGTCTCTTTAATCGAAAGAAACATCACGAATCCGCCAAGGGTGATTAAGAAAATAGTAAAAAGATCGCTCATGCTCTTACTAACTTAGACAGACACAAGTATATACTTGCGACCTATCACAAATATGATCTAATACCAAAGCACAAAAGGGCTTAGCCCTTTTGTGCTTTTAAAACCCTTGCTGGGTTGAGTTTTCAATTCACAAAATTGTCGGCGCACTTTTGTGAATTGGTATAAATGGCAAATTTTGAATAGCGATCGCTATACTGGTTATCTAGACTGAGTTAATGTTTGCACTAAATTTAGCTAACGCACAGAGAACACATATGAATCTGAATCGCCGTAAGTTACTTTCTTGGTTTGGTTTAGGCTGGTTGGCAAGTCTTCTGCCTTCGTCGTTAGTTGGGTGTAGTGAAGCTACTAGACCTAATGCGTCTTCTTCTGCATCTTCTCCTGAAAGTGTCGCTGCTGCTCCTAGCAACAATTTTAAAGCGATCGGTACAGTTGCTCAATTGGACAAAGACAAAGTTTTGGTTTCCTCAGACAAAAAAATTGCTGTAGTACGCAATCCCAATGATGCAACAAAGGTCTTGGCTGTTAATGCGACTTGTACCCACAAAGGCTGCACAGT
>JANNDZ010000743.1:0-3293 GCA_031378395.1 Pseudanabaena sp. OTE_75_metabat_487_sub | reverse complement strand
GCTGAAATAGAAAATCAGATTCAAAGAATGACATGTTTAGAGGTTAATGGTAAACAATTAGACCTTGGCAAATGGTTTGTCGATATTTTGTACGTACCAACATTAAAATTGGAATGATTTTTTGTCTGGAAGTCCCTAAGTAACATATTTGGATCGTTGGGATCGGTCAAATGGTAGGAGATGGGGTCATAAAACATCGAAAAGATGAGAATTAGCCATCCGATAGCGAGTAGCCATCGAACGTAATGCATCTGCTTTTCTGAGGCTTTCTGGAACATGAAGTGCTCTCCTGTCAATGATTTCTTATGCTTAATTTCAACCTCGTAGCAAGAAGATGTATTTACTTATCGTTGTGCGCCCTTAGCCCAGATACTGCCCAAAAATATAACTAAAAATAACTTTTGACCTAGAATATGTCGTATAATATTTTATTCTCAACAAAAAATATCAGAATGTAATAAACCTGTTGAGGCATAGCATTTAAAGTTGCTGTGATCATTACACAACAAAAGCTTGCAAGCTTTTGACTAGGGCGAATTAGTGTCAAAGATCGTCATTTGTGCTTCATTTCGTGAATCTTTGCTTGATTTTGATGCTGACTTTTTCAAGCGATCACTTTTAGCAGATCCGCCTGATCGCAGTCCAGTAGCAATATGGCTATTTTTTGCAATTTGTTCTAATACTTGTTTAGCACGACTGATTACACTAGCAGGCAAGCCTGCTAAGCGCCCCACTTCAATTCCATAGGAACGATCAGCGCCGCCTTCTTGGACTTGGTGCAAGAAAATAATTTCATCTTCTAGTTCTTTGACTGTAACTTGGAAATTCGCTACATTGGGGAGTAAACTCGCAAGTTCATTGAGTTCATGGTAATGGGTTGCAAAAATCCCGCGTGCTTTGATTTTATTGGCGATATACTCCGCGACTGACCATGCGATCGCCATACCATCAAAGGTCGAAGTGCCGCGTCCAATCTCATCAAGCAGTACTAAGGAATGATCCTTAGCATGATTGAGAATATTTGCAGTTTCATTCATTTCCACCATAAACGTAGATTGACCTGTGGCGAGATCATCGACTGCACCAACACGGGTAAATATGCGATCGCATATTCCCAAAGTCGCCGATTCCGCAGGAATAAAACTACCTACTTGAGCCATCAGTTGAATTAGTCCGACTTGGCGCAAATAGATGCTTTTTCCGCTCATATTGGGGCCAGTTAGCACAATTAAATCTGGACAATCAGGAGATTGCTCATCATTGCCTAAATAGGTGGAATTGGGAACAAAGAAACCTGCTGGGAGAGACTGCTCGACGACAGGATGACGACCATTGTGAATAGCGATCGCGCGATCGCTGGTAATTTGCGGACGGCAATAGTTATATGTAACGGCTACTTCCGCTAGGCTACACAAGACATCGGCAGCAGCGAGAGCCGTGGCGAGGATTCGCATCGGTTCGATATGCTTGGCTGTAAGTAGCCGCAGCTCCACAAACAAATCATATTCCAACTGCTTTAACTCACTATCAGAATTGAGAATCCTTGTTTCCCGTTCCTTTAGTTCTGGCGTAATATAGCGCTCTTCATTGGTGAGAGTTTGCTTTCGGATGTAATCAGCTGGAGCCTGTTCACTTTTGCCTCGCGAGATACTAATGTAATAGCCAAAAGCTTTGTTAAAGCCAACTTTGAGCGTATTGATACCCGTACGTTCTTTTTCCTGTTTCTCAAAAGCCGCTAGCCATTCCACATCATCACGACTCTGTTGACGCAGATGATCTAGTTGTTCATTGACTCCTGAACGAATGATATTTCCTTCGGTAATATAAATCGGGGGCTCTTCAACGAGCGTGCGTTGTAACTGCGAACCGAGTTGCAACAGTTCCGATGGCACGGACTGTAAAGCTTTTAAATAGCGAGAATTAGATTTGGCGACAACATCGGCAACATCGCGCATTCTTTCTAGTGACATTGCCACAGCAATAAGATCGCGCCCATTTGCTGTACCTGCTCCAATCCGACTGCATAGACGTTCGATATCATAAATCTGGCTCAAACAACTTCGCAAATTTTTGCGGAGAGAATGTTGTTTGAGCAATTCTGTAATTGTATCAAGACGTTCATTAATGGCGGCGATATCCTTGAGAGGTTGTAATAACCAACGCCGTAAAGCTCGGCTACCCATGCCTGTAGTGGTTTTATCAAGCGCCCATAATAGCGAACTATAGTAAGTGCCATCGCGAACAGTTTGAGTGATTTCTAAATTGCGGCGCGTTTGGTTATCGAGAATTAGATAATCGGCGATCGTATAGGTGGAAATTCCTTGCAATGGCATTTTTACACTTTTTTGAGTGGATTCCAAATATTCTAAAATGCCACCTGCCGCCCTAATTGCCAAAGGTAAGGCTTGACAGCCAAAGCCCTCCAGCGATCGCACTCGGAATGTGTCGAGAATACGCTGCTTGGCTTTGGCTAAGGCAAAAGGAGCTTGCGATCGCGGTGTATAGCAGAAGCTTTCAGGCAAAGCGCTATAAGGCTCAGGTAAAATCGATTGTTTTTTCTGTAAAATTCCTTCCCAAAATGCTCCTGTTTTCTCAGCTTTAGAACCGCGAAATAACTGTGGATTTGGTACATCTATGGGAATCAAAACTTCAGCAGGTTGTAAGCGCAATAACTCTTGAATTAAATGATCGGTGCTATTTAGCTGTGTGACTGAAAACTCGCCTGTAGAAATATCAGTATAGGCTAAGCCCCAATTCTCTCCACCATTAGCGATCGCCACCAAGAAATTATTTTTCTTCGCCGCTAGCATTCCCTCTTCGATCACTGTGCCTGGGGTAATCACTCTAGTAACTTCACGCCGTACTAGCCCTTGAGCTTCGGAGGCAGCTTCCATTTGATCGCAAACAGCGATCGAGTAGCCTTTTTCGACTAATTGATTGGCATAGCGATCGAGGGCATGATGAGGAATTCCTGCCATGGCGATGCGTCCAATCGTCTTGCCCCCATCGCGACCTGTTAGCACTAATTCCAATTCCCGTGAAATTAGCTCAGCATCTTCAAAAAATGCCTCAAAAAAATCCCCCAACCGATACAACATCACCGCATAAGGATACTGCTCTTTCATCTCAATATAGTGCAACATCATCGGTGTGAGCGCATCTCGATTAACTAGAGCAGACGATAGAGCTAATTCAGCCATTCCAATTTTGGTCATAAAACAATGTTATCCAACCATTGTAAATGGCATTTTGACTCTATTACATAGCAATTAGGATTCGTAAAACCCAAAAAG
>JANNDZ010000736.1:0-2073 GCA_031378395.1 Pseudanabaena sp. OTE_75_metabat_487_sub | reverse complement strand
AATTACTTAGCGGTATTGTGATTTGTATTGTCACAAATTTCTCATTGCTTTCTATGATTGATGTATTCATTTATTAATCTTTCTGCTTTGTTTTGATTGTATCCTGTATACTTATCACTATTCTTTCGTTACATCAAATTCCAGTCACACCCTCTCTATGTGCGATCCTTAGCAATTCTCATGCAAACCCTCGGACAAGATCATCCCCATACCCAAACAGTAATGTTTTCTCTAATGATGTTGCGATCGCAAATGTCTACAGGCATGAGTTCCAAAACATTGCAACAAATGTTTGTCGAAAATCCTGATGATATAATCAGATTGATACAAGAACTAAAAATCGACAACTAATAAAAAGAAAAAAGCACAAACACTCACAATCAAAAAAATAGCCATGAACACAGCCACTAAAACCATCAAAGTTTACGATGAAATTGTTGACTTCATTGCATCTGGCACAACGCCCCAGAGCGTAATCGACTTCCATCTTTCTGAAGCCGCACAAGAGCGCTTAGAGGATTTAATATACAACGCTAAAAACAATGCGCTTACAAAAGAAGACAAGCGTGAACTAGACCATTTCTTGACAATAGAACATATATTGACCCTAGCCAAAGCTAAAGCCCATAGATACATCAACACTGAGGCTAAATGAAATGCCTCGAACCTATATTAGCGTTCAGCTAAGGCAATTAGTCATCGAACGCGCTGAAAGCATTTGTGAATACTGTTTGGTTTCAGCATCAGATAGATCCTCTGGTTGCCAAGTTGACCACATCATTAGTGTGAAACATGGCGGTGACTCGACAGCCGAAAATCTTTGCTATGCTTGCCTATTCTGCAACCTGCAAAAAGGCACAGATCTAGGTTCGATTAACTGGCGAAACGGCGAACTGGTTAGATTCTTTAACCCTCGTAGAGACTCATGGAGAGAACATTTTCAACTAGATGGAGCGATAATTCGATCAACTACAGATATTGGCGAAGTCACAGCAAGGATTCTTGATTTTAATTATGCAGATCGTATTTTAGAAAGACAAATACTCATCGATAATGATAGATATCCATCAGCAGCAGCTAAAAAGAAAATGGTCTAAATAGATAGAAAACAATTAGATCGCTAGATCAAGTCATACTAAATATTACGCCAAATCAAACCTTGATGAACTATGTGGCATCTAAACACCCAGCAAATTATTCACAGACATGACAAAGCCTTCAATCACTGTTGATGCGATCGCTTCATCTGCAACATAAATTTTGCGAGAGTCTTGAGTTAACACCACAATCAAACGCTCATCAGTGAAAATCAACCAAACTTCTTGGCATCCAGACCTTAAATATTCACTAGCTCTTGCAAATACTTCATTAGCAACATCAGTAGGTGAGATCACTTCAGCAATTAACGGAAAACTTTGGGGTAAGGTTGACAAATCTCCATATTGGGTAAGTAAATCTGCGGTGAGATAGGCAACATCAGGTTTACGTCCCTGCTGTAAAGTTCGACAAGGTGCTCCTACATAGATTTCTCCTCCAATACCAGAAGATTCCATATGTTTACCCCACAGATATCCAACTCGGCATTGCACTCGACTATGCTGCAAGTTCACACCTTGCTTTTCGAGCAAATAACCATCAACCCATTCCATTCCTGACGGTGAAGCGATCGCCCATTCTTCAAGGGATATTTTTTGAGGGATTGGTGGATCAGCGATCGCTATGCTAACCATAATTTTCAGCAGGCTAAGTTGATCTGATTATACTTAGAAAGTATTGAGGTGGGCATTGCCCACCCTACTTGGGAAAAGAAAATTTATTTTTTGCTTGTCAATATTGCACACTGTGTTATCATTAGATTCGCGAGTTAAGGGCTTGTAGCTCAGTGGACTAGAGCACGTGGCTACGGACCACGGTGTCGGGGGTTCGAATCCCTCCTGGCCCGTCCTAAATAATAAAAAAAGCAGCGCCTAACGCTGCTTTTTTTATTGAGGTCTTTGTTTAGTTGTAAATTTATCCGCGATCGCCTGATCGACATCTTCAGAACTGACAATCCAATAACTAAAGCGAAACTCA
>JANNDZ010000665.1:0-15364 GCA_031378395.1 Pseudanabaena sp. OTE_75_metabat_487_sub | reverse complement strand
ATTATTCGGTCAAACTAGGCGATCGCATTGATCGGCAAATTCGTCAGATTGCCCAGACTTGCTACGACACCGCCAAGCGCTTAATCGAAGAAAATCGTGACTTGTGCGATCGCCTAGTCGATATTCTGTTAGATGCAGAGACTTTAGACGGCGAAGAGTTCCGCAAAATCGTTGCTGAATACACGAAAATACCCGAAAAGAAGACTGCTTCAGTCAAGTTCTAAAACCAAAAAAGAATGAGCGCCCAGCGCTCATTCTTTTTTTAAGAGATTTAAAGGGAGCGCTTAGCGCTCCCTTTTTTACGTGACGGCTAATTTTTGGAGCTTGACTTCAAAGCGTTCCCAAGGTTTAGGCTCGATCACCTGTGTAGCAATATTATTTTCTGAAAATAGCGATCGCAAAGAATCCATTGTTCCTTCTGCCTTCAAGACATTTAGCAAGAAACCGCTATAGGTCAAATCGCCACCTGCGGCTGTGGGCAGCATCACTTGAGGCTTTAGCCATTTCGCAACTTGCACCGCACCTTGCTGTCCCTTGATCACTGTACCAATCAAAGGCAACTTCAAATCAATCGTCGGGGTTATCACCACATCAACAGGCGCAAATTCCTGAATTGCAGCAGCATGATAACCATGAGGTTCGTAATAAATTGAAGTTCCTTCCACGAGATCCTTCAAAATATACCCATTCTCAAAAGTATTTGGCCCAGTGGGCGAACCCATAACAGCTCTAATTTCCAAGAGATTGGGAATGCTGAATACTTCACCATGGGCAAGAGCTGTAACTTGTTTATACTCCAGTTCCCTAACCAGTTTGGCAGCACTTGATGAACCCACTACAGGAATTTGGTGATCGAGTTGCTTAAGTGTTGCGGGGTGAGCGTGATCTGGCAAGCCCTGTGACAGCAAAATCAAATCAATATTTTTTGGGATTTCTCTTGGTGTCCGTCGCTCAGATTTAAAAAACCACGCAGCATTACCAAACATCAGCGCATCAACTAGCCAAGGATCAAGCAAGATGCGTTTGCCTGCAATCTCGATCAGCCAAGAATTACTGTCTAGCCATGTTAGGTACATATTTTTTGCGTTGTTTTTGCATTAGATTAAGTTTCTACACAATATTGTAACGAATTGTTTACGATCCAAAAGATAGAGACTTAGCGAAGCGCATTTTCAATCTTTTGACATAAAAAACCCGCAGGAGGCATTCTTGCGGGGAGAAATTATGTAGATACGTCGCTAGTGAGTAGAGTATGTTTCTTTTTTCTGTTTTTAGTAGTGACTCAGCTCACAACAAAACTGCGATCGTTAAACATTCTTACTGTGACATCGATCACACGTACGGGTAAAAACAGCAGCCCACCCTAGCAAACCCACTTAGATTGACTGTACTTATCGACACTTTCACAGATCATCCTTTAAACGTATAAGAAAGCAGGGTTAAACATACGTCTATTTGCAAAATTAACTTTGCTGTTATTTCTCTAGTAATTTCTGACAATTTAAGGGGATAAACGACTGATTACCAGATTTTAGGGGAATAAAACTTTATAAAAAGCATCAACTGAGCAAATCATCATTCTGCAATGATTAATCTCGTTGGTGTGTAGCTAAGTCCAATTAAATATAAAATTCCAAAGTCTGTACCGCTCTCTGTGCGGATGATAAAGATTTTGGCTATGGTTTTTTAATTATGCTGAGGTACTTAGCTGCCAATCTAAAATCTTCAAGACAAACTTTAAAATGCTCAACAATCCAAATAGCGGTGTATGGATCTAATCATGGCAAAAGTCTCAACAAAAAGAAAGAATTATTTGGCGCGTTTTTTGGCGATCGCAATTGGGGCAGCGATATTTGCTGCATTTACGCCGACGATCGCTTATGCGATCGAGACAGGCACATTGGAGTCTTTAACTAAAAGCACCAGTGAACTAAAGCTATCAGTTGATACGAGTTGGGTACTCATCACAGGTTTTTTAGTATTCTTTATGCAATGTGGATTTGCAATGCTAGAGGCTGGGCTAGTCCGACAGACTGGAGTTGTTAATACTCTTGCCGAGAACTTTATTGATGCTGCCATTACCCTTTTAGCATGGTGGGCTACTGGCTTTGCGATCGCCTTCGGCACAACCAGTAATGGATTTTTGGGAATAGACGGATTCTTTTTAAGTAATGCTTTTACTCTAAATAACGGTGCGATCGAATATGCAATGGGCGCAGGCGGTTCCACTGCACCAATCAATACATTGACACTGTTCTTCTTTCAGTTTGCTTTTTCGGCAACGGCTAGTACCATCACCACAGGTGCTATGGCGGAACGCACAGAATTTAAAGGGGATTTAATCTATGCCTTTATTATGGGCGCGTTCATGTACCCTATCGTCGTGCATTGGGTTTGGAACAATGGCGGATGGCTATACAAACTTAGTTTTCATGATTTTGCAGGCAGTGCAGTTGTCCATACCGTTGGGGGGTGGACATCTCTGGTTGGCGCATATTTATTAGGTCCACGCCCAGATCGCGTATGGGGACAAATTCCTCCAGCTCATAACCTTGGCTATGCCACAATTGGCACCATGATTTTATGGTTTGGTTGGTATGGCTTTAATGCAGGATCAGCTTTAACACTTAGTAATACTGGGCTAGTTGGCTTGGTTGTGGTGAATACAACCCTAGCGGCTTCGACTGGTGCGATCGCCGCCATGCTTTATATTTACTTTCGGTTTAAGCAGTGGCACTTATTCTGCGGGCTAAATGGCTCTTTGGCAGGTTTAGTCGGCGTGACCGCAGGTTGTGCCTACATCATGCCTTGGGCTGCCGCACTAATCGGTTTAGTGGCTGGTGTACTTGTCCTCGTTGTCGTAGACATCATTGAGTGGTTTGAAATTGATGATCCTGTCGGTGCATTTGCCGTCCATGGTTCTTGCGGCATGATGGGAACGATCGCAGTAGGCTTATTTGGACACCCAGCCCTAACGATGAATAAAAAAGCTGGCTTATTCTTGGGGGGCGGATTTGACTTACTTGGAGTCCAGCTCGGAGGTGTGGCTGCGATCGTCATGTTTACAGTTATTTTTTCCTTTGTGATGTTTGGCGCACTCAAAGCTGTAGGACTGCTGAGAGTTAATGAGGAAGCCGATCGCATCGGTATTGATGTTTACGAGCATGGTGCATCGGCTTGGCCAGATGTCTATCCAATCGACGATCTGCAATTTGATGATGATGACGAAGATTAAAAAAATTGACGGCGGCGCGAAGCGTCGCCGTCAATTTCTGGTTTTAGTGTTTTTCTGAGTTGATTTTGCTAGTATTATTCGGAAGCTAGTGCTGCTAAGACTAAATTCCCAAAACTTTGTTTTATATCAATGCTCGAAAGTACGAATACACTTTCGAGCATTGATATAAAACCCAGTAAGGTTTTTGGATTCTCAAAATGGCGATACCATTTTGAGAATTGGTATTATTTGTGCTGAGCGGGACATTATTAAAGATATTGGCGAGATCCATGACTCCTGATTTAGGCTGGCAACCAGAAACATCTGAAGATATTTCCCGATCAAATCGTCAGGTCTTAGAGCAATCGCATTATTACAAATGTTTGCTTGATGATCTGTTGGCTTTATCTATGTCTTTATCTAGTACCAATGACTTAAGAGCTTTTTTAGAGTCAGCATTAGCGATAACCCGCAAAATGACAGCAAGTGACGCAGGTAGTATTTATCTAATTGATCGCTCTGCCCCAGTCCATACAGTCTGCTTTGAAGTAGCTCAAAATGACTCACAGCCTGAGCGATCGCTAGTCAACTTTGCAGTGCCACTAAATCAAGATAGTATCGTCGGCTATGTGGCGATGACGGGCGAGACGCTGAATCTATCCGATGCCCATGATTTACCAGATGATGCGGTATATCAACACCACAAGACGTTTGATTGTGATCTTGAGTACCACACCCGCTCTGTTTTAGCCGTTCCCATGTTTGACTGGCAAAAGAGTACGATCGGGGTTTTTCAGTTAATAAATCGTAAAGTTCAAGATATTTCAATTACAGCCGAGAATGTGCAAGAAATTACTCTTGCTTATTCATCTTTAGATGAAAAACTATTAAAGGCGATCGCCTGTCAAGTATCACTATATATCGAGCGATCGCAACTTTTAGGACAAGTCTTTCAATCATAAAAGCCTTTAAGGTTAGGACTTAAGTAAAGCTTAGGAAAAATCAAAACCCAAGAATTGATTGACGGCGCGGAGTGCCGCTAATCAATTCTTGGGTTTTGTTTCCCAACCCCAAAATTTAAGTATTTATACTCAACAGCAAATAGCTAATCTTAGGGAAGTATAAGGAATTCCCATCTTTTCCTATAAGATTGAACATAGGATAAATTCTTAGATGTTTATACGGAGATTATTTATTTATGCTCACTTTAAAAATAGTGGTTTATATCACTGTCATATTTTTCATCAGCTTGTTCGTATTTGGCTTCCTCAATAGCGATCCATCTCGCAACCCAGGTAACAGGGATCTCGAATAGTGATCAACACTTCCAACGCTAGCTCTGCCAAATCTCAATCTTCAAAGAAGGTCAAAAGTAATGACTGGCGATTGATGTTGAGCTTATTACCTTACGCAAAGCAAAATTCTAAACAGCTTGTCATATCGCTGCTTTTACTTGTGCCCTTATCGATCGCTAGTGCTGTCCAGCCAATTCTGGTACAGCAAGCTATTGATGGTCCGATTAAAAGTGGCGATTTGTTGGGTTTGCGGTGGATTTGCTTAGTCATTCTCTTGACAATCGCAGTCCGTCTTACGTTTCAATCTTGGCAGGGCTACTTGGTACAAGAGGTCGGACAAAAAATTACGGCGGATATTCGCACTGATTTGTTTCGTCACGTTACCTCCTTATCAACTAGTTTCTTTGACCGCACACCTGTTGGCAAATTGATTACACGCTTAACTAGTGATGTTGAAGCGTTGGGTGATGTATTTGCTACTGGTGCGGTGGGTGTCCTTAGTGATTTTGCCGCGATCGGCACAATCGCGATATTTATGTTTTTGTTGCGATGGGATTTAGCTCTGTTGCTCTTAGCAATGGTTATCCCAGTTACGGGCTTAATTGTTTATTTTCAGTACGAGTATCGCAAAGCCAATTTCAAAGCACGCGATCGCTTGTCGGAACTCAACTCAATTTTGCAAGAAAATATTATTGGTGCGAGTATCGTTCAGTTATTTCGTCGCGAAAAGTTTAACTCCACGCAACACCTCAAAGTCAATCAGCAATATGTTGATGAGGTAAACCGCACGGTTTTTCATGACTCCGCTGTATCTGCAACTCTAGAATGGATCGCTCTAGTTGCGATCGCTGGTGTTTTGTGGTTAGGCGGCGGACAAATTGTCCAAAAGAATCTTACCTTTGGCGAGCTTTCTGCTTTTGTCTTGTTTTCACAGCGTCTCTTTGACCCAATTCGTCAACTAGCCGAGAAATTCACCACAATTCAAGCAGGATTTACGGCGGTTGAACGGATCAACGCTATTTTGCAAGAACCGATCGAAATTCATGATCCTGAGTACCCCAAAACTTTGCCCCTTGATGGCACTGGCGAAATTTGCTTTGATCATGTGTGGTTTGGCTACAAGCCTGATGAGTATGTCCTTAAGGATGTTACCTTCACCCTCAGAGCAGGTGAAAAAATTGCACTCGTTGGCCCCACGGGTGCTGGTAAAAGCTCAATTATTCGGCTGTTATCTCGTCTTTACGAACCAACTAAAGGCAGAATTTTAATTGATGGAATTGATATTCGCGAAATTACCCAAGCGGAATTACGGCGTTGCGTTGGTGTAATTTTGCAAGATGCCTTTTTGTTTTCTGGCGATATCAAAGACAACATTACCCTCGGCGAAGACTATGCGATCGAGCAAGTGGTCGAAGCAGCCGAACTGATGAATGTTGATCGCTTCATTCAAGATCTACCCGAAGCATACGCAACTCAAGTCAGAGAACGTGGTACGAATCTGTCGGGCGGACAAAAGCAATTACTAGCCTTTGCCAGAGCCGCAATCCGTGATCCGAGAATTTTGATTCTCGACGAAGCTACGGCTAGTCTCGATGTGAGTACGGAATTCTTGATTCAACAAGCCTTAGATAGGCTTTTGATTAATCGCACCACAATCATCATCGCCCACCGCCTATCCACGATTCGCAATGTTGATCGCATTCTCGTACTCAAGCAAGGCGAAGTAGTCGAAGCTGGTAGTCACGATCAACTGATTTCTAAACAAGGTTTGTACGCAAGTCTCTACGAATTAGAAATGATGGCAACCCATTAAAAGCGAAAACGGCGCTTTGCGCCGTTTTTGCTTTTAATGATTTTTCATGACTCGTTCGATTTCGCGTTTATCGTCGCGCTTTTTCATGTCTTCGCGTTTATCATGCAATTTTTTGTTGCGCACAACAGCCAGATCAACTTTAATCCAGCCCTCTTTTTGGTAAACCTTTAGCGGTACTAAGGTCAAACCCTTTTGCTGGACTTCAGCGATTAACTTGCGGATTTCATCTTTATGCAATAGCAAGCGGCGTGTGCGCGTAGGCTCATGGTTGAAATACACACTGGTAGTGCGGTGCGGCGGAATATACATGTTTAGCAGCATAATCTGCCCCTTCCGCACAATCCCATAAGCGTCTCTTAGATTTGCTTGTCCCCCCTTGACTGCTTTTACTTCAGTACCAAGTAACTCGATACCCGCTTCATGGGTTTCGAGGATTTCGTAATTAAATCTAGCTTGCCGATTCTCGGCGAGTACACGATAGTAATTTGCCATTTATTCTCATTGATACTGTCTAATATCCTGATGTAACTTCTAATAGCTTCCATTCTGGACTGTCACAGAATGCTTTAGAAACGCGATCAGAGATACCGTGACAGTGATTATTAAGCCGCAGAGGCAGCTCAGCGTTTTTGGTGACGCTAGTCAATTTTGCTTGATTGCCTTCAATTTCAGAACGATGAATCAAGACTTCTACCGTTACCATTTTGGCGAATGAAGCATTAGTCTCTATTTCTTGAGCAATTACATAGTCGTCGGTTTCATAGGTAATTACCAAGCTACAAGATTCCAACGTTTTAAGAATCGTTGAATGTAGGTTTTCGGGAGCGATTTCAACTAAGAAATGTTGAGTGTATCTAGCCATAAATCATCAAAACAACTGGTTCGGCTAGCAGTTTACTAGTCCTTGTCTACAAACTATCTCTAAAAAGCTATATGTCTATTCTGCGCCATGTCATTTTTTGACATTAACACTTTAATTTCAGTTATTAGGCATTACAGCTTATCCATCATAAACCAAGGTGTCGTTAAATCGTGAAGCATGAAATTTCTGGGTCTTCTAAAAGCCCAAAATTAGGGGTAGTGCTAAATAGGTAAGGATAGGCGGCGCGAAGCGCCGCCTATCCTTACCTATTTAAATCCTTTCCTTTTTAGGAACACCAAAATTAGAGGTGTCACAAAGTGACACCTCTAATTTTGGGCTTTTATGTCTTAACCGCCTTGGCGGTTGCTATATTTATTGCAGAGATGGAGTCAAGCATGATTGGTCAATTACTTGATGGACGCTACCGCATAGCTAGCAAGTTGGGTGAGGGTGGATTTGGTCATACTTATCTAGCCCATGATACGCGGATACCGAATGAGCCGCTTTGTGTAGTTAAACATCTCAAGCCTGCTAGTAGCGATCGCGAATATCTAAAAGTCGCAAGTCGATTATTTACTAGTGAGGCGCAAACTCTTGCTCAGTTAGGCAATCACGATCGCATTCCGCGTTTACTTGCCTATTTTGAGGAGGCGAGTGAGTTTTATTTGGTGGAGGAGTTTGTCGAGGGGCGATCGCTAGAGTTAGAACTAGTGCGCGGCTATCGACTTAGTGACACACAAGTTTTTCAAATATTAGATGACTTATTAAGCGTTGTGGAATATACCCATAGCCACGGCGTAATTCATCGCGATATCAAGCCAGACAATATTATTCGTCGTAGATCTGATGGTAAGTTAGTGCTGATCGATTTTGGCGCGATTAAGCAGGTGCAAACGCAGCTTAATCAAGAGGGGCAAACTGCGGCGACAGTGGCGATTGGGACTTTGGGATATATGCCCAGTGAGCAAGCTCAAGGTAAACCGCGACCGAATAGTGATTTATATGCGATCGGTGTAATTTGTATTCAAGCCCTGACGGGTTTGCCACCTCGTGAATTGCAAGAAGACTATCAAACAGGGGAATTAATTTGGCAGCATCTTGTCCCAAACAAGTCGGGATTAGTCGATGTGCTCGCCAAGATGACCCGCTATCACTACAAAGATCGGTATGAATCAGCGGCAGAAATTCGCAAGCTATTGGCAACATTAGGCGATCGCCAATTACCAAATCAACCAGTAATTAACACGGCAAATGGTCTTCAACCCACCATTGTCAGTGTAAATAAAATAGTGATTTGGGGACAGAATTGTTGTCCAATAGCCAGCCGACTGTCCCTCCAACAGAAGTCTATAAACCGATCAAACCATTACCAGATCCAACTTCTCCAATCCCTACTGTTGCCGTAAATCGCCATCCCGCACCTGAGCAGCTATCTCCGCAAACTGTGCAAGCCTATGCGCCACAACCCAATAGTAATGATGGAAGTAATCGCAAGAAAGGACTATGGATTGCCGTCTGGGGTGGAGCCTTCGCCACAGCGATCGCGATCGGCGTGGTGCTCGCAACTCAAAAGCCAAATCCTCAACCGATCGCTGAGAAGCCCTCTACTAATTCTTCTAACAATGCTGTTGTTACCCCAAGTCCTAGCGTGACATCTGTAGCTAGTCCACAAGCTATTGAACCTACGGCTAGTCCCACGCCTGCGCCTACAGCTAAAGCTTCGGTTAGTCCTACGCCCAAAGCTTCGCCAAAAGTGCCGATCGCACCTTTGTCTGAGGCTGAAGCTGTTGCGATCGTGAATAATTTAGTGGGTAGTAAAAACCAAATGTTTGCTCCACCTTTTGATCGCCAGTTGCTCGCCGAACTAACAACAGGTGAAGCCTATGAAAAGCGCAAGGGTTCAATCGATTGGTTGCAGAGCAATAATGCTTTTTATAGCTATGGGGAATTTACGGTTAGTCGAGCAGGTTCGTTCGGTATTCAAGATAACCAAGCAAATATAACGGTGGAGATCTTTGAGAGTCCGACACTTTATGTCAATGGCAAAATCGATCGCACGCAGTCCCAGCCATCAACGGGCCGATATATTTGTACGCTAATTTTTGAAGATGGCAAATGGAAAATTGCAAATCTGACAAAAGCTAATTAAAAGAAAATGGGACGTTTTGCGTCCCATTTTCTTTTGGAGCAATTTTTGAGTTTGAGATTGAGCGCAAAGCGCTGTAAAAGATTGAAGTTAGCGCTTTGCGGTGCTTTTCATCTTTTTTTATTAACTTTCTATAGTTTTGTGGGAATAGTAATAACAGGGTAACGAAAAGAAAGTTAGCTTTCTGGTATTTCGATTTAAATGATTGGGGCTTGGCTATGTTGTACGCATCAAAAACTGTGATATCTGTAAAAACCAGCGATCGCGAAGGTGTTCTAGGAGCGATCGAGCAATCAACTCTGCCACTGCAAAATACAGTTGGAGTGAGTTTACTGCTGGTCTTGCTATGGGGTGGAATCGGTGCGATCGCTTATTACTACTGGCAATTGCGAAAAACCCGACAAATATTGAGGATTGAAAGACTCAAAAACAACGAACTTGCCAAAAAGCTTTACCTCGCGCTGCATACAATCGATGAGCTTGAGCTGAATCCTGATTTGATCCATTCTCGTGAGTTTAATCTTGACTATCTCAGCATGAGAATGGAGGAGCCACATTTTTGTGAAATTATCTTGGCTCAAATGAAAGTCAACCTCCGCCAAAAAGTTGCGCCCGCACTGATGCCAACCGAAGAAGAAAGTGGTAATGTTCGGAAAATCGATGTGATCTTTGATGTGTCGTATCAACCTGAACACCGTGATGACTCTCAAATTCGCACACTTTTTCGTATACAGGTGAAGCTGGCAAAAATCCCTGTTAATGGCTCACAAAGTATTCTCAAAGAATTAGCAACAGGTTTGGAAAATTTTGTGGTTGCCTCAGATGCTAATCGCAATTGGCAACCCACAATTCAGGGGCGGCTAGCGGTGATTAGTTGGGATCAAGCAGCTAAGCCAACACCGTTATTGGTAATCGAGCAAACTAACGAAGGCACAAATGTGTTGATGCGAAATAAGCGGCTTGCCCAATCTAGAAAATAGAAAGAGGGCGATTTGCGCCCTCTTTGGGTTAGGTAATGGCATAGCTGCCAAGAATTTTAAGGTTTTCGGTAACAGCTTGGAGATCTTGTAGGGCTTCACTGAAGTTCGGATCATCGATCGCAGCTTCGATGTCGAGAAAGAAAATATATTCGCCTAGCGATCGCTTGGTGGGACGAGACTCAATCCGACTTAAGTTAATATTGCGATCGGCAAAAACTAACAAAGGTTTAACTAAAGCTCCTGGCATATTGCGCTTGAGACTAAAGGCAAGCGATGAATGTGTGCCCTTAGTAGTGGGTGCAGTGCGCCCTAAGACTAAAAAACGAGTGCAATTATCAGGCTGGTCGTTAATCGGAAATTTCAGAACTGGCAAATTGTAAATTTCAGCGGCGCGTTGTGAGGCGATCGCAGCTATAGTCACATCTTTGGCAACGATACGTAAGCCATCGGTGGTGGAGTCGGTGGCAATTTGCTGCACAGTGGGTAAATAACGATCAAGCCATTGCTGACATTGAGCTAAACCTTGAGGATGGGAATAGACAACTTTGATATCTGCAAGAGATTGAGCACGGGTAATCAGAGCATGGGCGATCGGCAAGACGATCGCCTGTTGGATTTGTAAAGATTCCGATTGCCAGAGGCTGTCAAGAGTCATGGTTACGCCCCCTTGGATCGAGTTTTCCACAGGTACTACCGCAATATCAACATTGCCATGCTCGGCAGCATTAATTGCTTGGGGAATGGTGGGATAGGGACACATCCGCGCAGGATCATTCTCTAAGTCTGGATGGCTAAGCTGCAAATATTGCAAAGCTGCTATTTCCGAATATGTACCTGCGGGACCAAGGTAAGCGATCGTTGTCATGGTTAGCTCAGATAAAATTTAATGCGGAAATCTCTATGGCTATCGTAATTTACAGCGCTTTGCGCCGAAATCAGAATCAAAATTTTAGTTAAAAGTGATGTTTTGCATCACTTTTAACTAAAATTTTGATTTGCTTAATATCGCGATCGCTATACCGAAGCAGAGACGCTTTGCGTCCCCTCTTGGCTTAATTCCAATACGTCTGGTTTTAGTTGAGACTTATTATCAAGCAACATATAGGTATCCATCTCACCCCTCCCCTTGACAAATATTTTGCCGCGATGCCAGAAGCTATACTTATCTTTGAGTAACTCGTAGGTTGTCTGTGTGACCTGAATGCCTCCCGCTAAACCATGAGATTCCATCCGACTAGCGACATTCACAGCATCGCCCCAGAGATCATAAATAAACTTACGGATGCCAATGACTCCAGCCACAACTGGTCCCGTATTAATTCCAATTCGCAAACGGAAGGTAGTATCATCTCCGCGCTTAAAATTGGAAATTGATTTTTGCATAGCTAGCGCCATTTCAGCGATCGCTTCAGCATGATCGGAGCGAGCGGTGGGCAATCCACCGACTACCATATAGGCATCACCGATTGTTTTGATTTTTTCTAATCCCAATTCATCAGCAAGCATATCAAAGGAAGAGAAAATGCCATTGAGCATGGTCACCAAGTCATTGGGTGAAACTTGTGTTGAGAGAGCCGTGAAATCCACGATATCCGCAAACAATATGGAAACATTGTCTGATCTTGAAGCGATCGCATTATTTCCAATCTTCAGTTGATTAACAATTTCTTTTGGCAAGATATTAAGTAATAAATTTTCAGACTTTTCTTGCTCGGCTTTGAGAGCTTGTTCCGTTTTCTTGCGCTCTGTAATATCTTGAACAAGTCCTTCATAGCCAATAAAGTTTCCTTGTTCATCATAATTAGCTCTAGCATTAATCAAAATCCAAATGATACTGCGATCGCTCTTATAAACTAGCGCTTCAAAGCTTACCACAGAACCCTCCATTTCAATTTGATGCAGAAATTCTTGATAACGTTCTGGTTCTGTAAATAGCCGACAGGGATCTTTTGCAACTTCAGTTAGTAGCTGTGTAGGCGTTTCATAGCCATAAATATTTGCAAGTGCAGGATTAGCGTTGATATAACATCCATCAGTTTGGGCTTGAAAGATGCCCTCAATCGCATGTTCAAAAATGCTGCGATACTTCTCTTCGGCTTGACGAAGAGATTCTTCGATTTGTTTTTGGTGACTAATATCAATGATTACACCATCCCAGACCGTATCACCCTTTTCATTACGATGGGGTTGAGAAATAATTCGCACCCATTTAACTTTCTCAAACAAGCTAGAGACTCGATATTCATGCTCAAAGGTCATTAGTTGTTCGGCTGATAGTCTGACCATCTCATTTAGTGCTGCGCGGTCTTCAGGATGAGCCATATCAAATACCCATTCCAAATGCTCAGTAAACTCTTCAACGGATATGCCAAAGATTTCTAGAGTGCGAGGGCTGATATAAGGCATTGAGACCCTACCATCGGGATGTAAAACTGCACGATAGACAACTCCTGGCACATTGTCCGCGATCGCTGAAAATCTCTGCTGACTTTCTCTGAGCATTACTTCTGCTTGCTGTCGATCCGCCGCCTCGTTTTGTAAACGTTTGATCGTTTTTTGTAATTGGAGCGTGCGCTGTTCAATACGCTGTTCCAATAATTCATTCGCATCCCGCAACTCGCCTTCAACATTTAATAGATCAGATTGCGCTTTGAGTAAGCGCTGATTTGCTTTGAACATTTTAGACAACGCAGCGCGGGTAATTTCAGGAGCAAGTTGGTTACGACCTTTGCCCTGACCACGACCTAGTAGACGTGTAATTGTAAATTCCAGATCTTGAGCTTCTTTCTCAAATTTCCAACCTCGCTGAATGCTTTGAGCAATTTCCGTAAGCATCTCAATTACCACAATTGATTGGTTTGGATTTAAATCCTCTGCTCCCAACCAAGGCAGTGCTTTAATCGGATCAACCGTGTATAAGATTTCAAATTTTCCTGTCACTCCAATTTCAGCAACTCGACAGGCTGTGTCAATGTGATGGTTGGATGCAATCATCATTTTGCCCGCAGGGGCTAAACAGATTTGATCGTAGACAGCTTCACGAACTGGTAATACCTCAAAAGTTTGGGCAGCTTCAACTGCTTGTTTCCACAGAAATACTTGTGTATAGGCAGATTGCATGACGGCATTAACGGCTAGCCGATCGCGATCTACTCCAAACCAAATAGCGGCTTTACACAAAAAATCTTGATTTTGGAATGTTTCTATGCTTTGAAAATAATTGGCACAATTAAGATGTCCCGCGATCGCAGATGGATCATTGATGTTTTGGCTGAGTTGTCGCAGTTCCACATCCGTTAATCGCATTGATAAAACAGGAATATCTTGAGCTTTAATTCCAGCTTCGGCATATTGCTGTAAAAAAGCTACAGATTTTTCTGGATTCAATGTACTAATGACAGCTTCAGGGACAATATGCTTAATCTTGGCAATACTGTCTTGATATTCACACATTTCATGCGATACATAATCTTCATGTAATAACAAGCCATTTTGCTGCTTGATTTGAGCGCGAATAATTTTATTAACCGTACGCGAATAAATTCCATCAGTTCCGATTAAGTAAATGCCATTCCCTTTGTTTTGTAACAACCAATTAACTGCTGGTTGCACAACCTGATTGGGACAAGCACCCGTATAAAATACATTCTTAGAAGATTCTAGCCCTTCGTAATAATAGGGATACCAAAGTTGAGCTTGATGCTTTTCGAGGATTGGAATAATGCTTTTGCGAGATGAAGATGATCCTCCGCCAAATAAGTTGCTAATATTCAATTCTGATAGTAAATATCGAGCTTGCACCGTTATGTTGTAATCATTAGAAGCGATATCTACAACAATTGGTTCGACAATTTTTCCTAATATGCCTCCCGATTGATTAATCTCTGCGATCGCCATCAAGGTTGCATCTTTAACCAGCGCATCGCCAGTGCCCATAACGACACTCGGAAAGTGCATCACGCCGACTCGGATGACTTCATTCCTACTATTACTTTCAATATTTAAGGACTTAGCCTCTCGATTCATTGGTCGATACTCCATACCTTAAACTTGATATATTTACTGAGAGGCGGCGCAAAGCGCCGCCTCTCACTTACTCATTTTTATCTAATAGCTAACTATAATACCTCCTAAATCTATCTTGATCTATTGCCAAATATGTTCCGCGAAATGGCTCAAAACTTAGATATAACCATCCTAAAGATAAATCCATTACAAAAATTAGCGATCGCGGCTTATGCTTGCTATTTTTGCAAAAGAAATCGGAACAACATAACTTATAGCATTAGTGATTGACTGATGCAAAGCCAACAAAATCTCGGCTCTGGCTGTATCTACATTGTCTAAATCTAAGCTTTGACAATCATGTAAATTTAGATTTGCAAATCGCTTTTGCAGCCAATTAATTTCCGCGATCGCTGACTTAGTAATGATCAAAATTGGTAAGCTGGATAACAACTCTAATTGACTAATATCTTCTAAATGCTTCAACAAAAACTGATTATCACCATTCAGTAAAAGTAGATCTGGTTGCCAAATTTTGGATAATGCATCTCCTTGAGGCAAGTCTTCAGCTTCTAGTAGACAATGACCAAGATCTTGGATTAATCTAATTTCAGAGTCTTCCAGATTTTGGCTTAAGTATAAGAACTTGAGGGATTTTGGTGTTACCACATAGTTAGGCAGAAATGCACTAAGTTCTTCTGATTTGATCGGTTTGATCAAAATCCCATCCGCTAGATGCGAATTGATTTTGGGCTCATCAGCATGTTTCATCATCACTACACGAATATGCTGCGTTAGTACATCACCTTTCAGTAAAGCTAAAACATCCCAACCAGATAACATCGGCACATTTGGACTTAGCAAAATCAAACAAGGTTGCAAGCGTCTTGCTTTTTCTAAAGCTTCAGTTCCCGATCGCGCAATTACCACTTGATAATTGAAATTCGCCAAAGTATTTCTCAGCCAATCCACAGCCTCTGTAGAAGTTTCCACAATCAGGATTAAGCGACCATGGCTGATATCAATTTGCTGTTCAAGTTGCTCTAATT
>JANNDZ010000645.1:0-3255 GCA_031378395.1 Pseudanabaena sp. OTE_75_metabat_487_sub | reverse complement strand
TAAGTTTACCGCCGAAGGTGAGATCGTTGTACGAGTCGAGCGCGATCGCGCTGTTGAGCAGACTTTGACAATGTCACAACCTCAAATCTATCTACGGGTTTCCGTTATCGATACAGGTATTGGCATTGATCTCACTAATCAGGACAAACTTTTTAAGCCTTTTTCGCAAGTTGATACTTCCACAAATCGTCGTTTTGGGGGGACTGGATTAGGATTGGCGATCAGTCGTCAGTTAGTGGAACTAATGCAAGGCGAGATCGGAGTATCCAGTCCAGTTGCAGATGAAAAAGGTACTTGCTTTTGGTTCAGAATTCCTTTTGCTCTCCAGCTACCACAAGCTCTCGAATCTTTGGGTCATGCTTCGCAAGCTTTAAGTAATCGAAATATTTTAGTGGTTTCAGCAAATCAACATTCTCGCTACGCAATTCGTCATTACCTCACTAAACTAGGTGCAGAAATTTATGAAGTATCAAATACGAGTGAAGCGAGCGCTTATTTGAGCTCAAAAAAGCAAGTTGATGTAGCATTAATCGATTGGAGTTTAACTGGTTTTAATGGATCTCAATTAGTTAAACAAATTCATGGGATAGAGAACTTTGCCGACTTACCCCTTGTAGCGCTGTTAACTGCAAATCGTCAAGGTGAAATCGAAACAGTTATTAATCAAGGTTTTTGTGGATATGTGACAAAACCTTTTAAAGAGCAACGACTATTAAAAACAGTATTTTTGTCTTTGGGAATTGATTTCCCTATTCTTGTGAACGATTCTCTTTCTCCTACTACAGTTGCTCCTGATCTTCATAATAATTCCAAAGAGAATGGCAACTTAGAAAAGTTGAAAAACTTAAAAGTTCTATTTGCAGAAGATAATATTGTCAATCAGAAAATTATATTGGCATATTTATCGCAACTAGGCTGTCAAGCCGACCTCGCTGAGAATGGAGAACAGGTATTGCAGTTAATGCAGACCAAAAATTACGACGTTGTTTTGATGGATTGTCAGATGCCCTTATTGGATGGATATGCGACTACTGAAACTATCCGTCAACTTGAAGCTACTGCTGGATTATCTAATCATGTGGTGATTATCGCGATGACTGCTAATGCTTTCACAGAAGATCGCGATCGCTGTTTAGCGGTGGGAATGGATGATTTTCTGAGTAAACCGATCCGCAGGCAGCAACTTAAGGAGACTCTTGAAAATTGGATCAAATAGTTTGTGGCATGGCGAAGCAGCGCCACAAACTATTTTTAATATTATGAAAAAAATCCTCATTTTAGGTGGCACTGGTGATGCAGTTAAACTCGCTGCGAGACTTGCAACCATTCCCAAAATAGAAGTAATTAGTTCTCTTGCGGGACGCACCAAAAAGCCATCTGCTCTAGTTGGGCAAGTTCGGATAGGCGGTTTCGGTGGGGCGGATGGATTGGCTAACTATTTGCAAGAGAATGCTATAGATTTCCTAATTGATGCAACGCATCCCTGTGCGGGTCAAATTACTCTGAATGGGGCGATCGCAGCCAAATCCGCGAACATTCCTCATCTCATGTTCGTTCGTCCACAATGGGAGCAAGTATCTGGTGATAATTGGATTGAAGTGGAAAGTGTAGCGGCAGCAGCGCAAGCAATTCCTAAATCGATAAATCGAGTATTTATTACATCAGGTAGACAACAACTAGAGCCATTTTTGCAGCGATCGCAAATTTATCCAGCAACATGGTATTTGATGCGCTCTATCGATCCTCCAGATATTGAATTACCCAATAGCGAAGTACTACTCGATCGTGGGCCATTTAGTTTAGAGCAAGAACGTCAAATATTACAAAATTATCAGATTCAAGCGATCGTTAGTAAAAATAGTGGTGGCGATGCAACCTACGCCAAAATTATCGCGGCGAGAGAATTAGGAATTCCGATTATTATGGTGCAACGCCCTGCCAGCCCTAAAGGCGAAAAGGTGACAAGTATCGAAGAGGCGATCGCATGGTTGAAGCTAATTGTATAAAAGTGTTGCTTTGAAAAGCTTTTACACAATTTATTGGATTATTTTGAGCGAAGATTGCTTTTAATCTCTAATTAAAACGGTGTAACGTTCCTGACGCTAGCTATAATTAGTGAAACTTGATTTTAATGATAAATAAATTATAAAGGGATATAACGACTGACATGGGGCGATTAGGCGTTTTACTGCTGAACCTCGGTGGACCCGACAAACTAGAGGATGTCCGCCCATTTTTGTATAACTTATTTTCTGACCCAGAAATTATTCGCTTGCCTTCGCCATTATTGCAAGCACCTTTGGCGTGGTTAATTTCGACCCTACGCTTTAAAAAATCTCAGGAAAACTACAAAAAAATTGGCGGCGGTTCACCGCTACGGCGCATTACTGAAGCTCAAGGACAAGCATTAAAAGCCCAACTTCAGCAAAACGGTCACGATGTTAATGTCTATGTTGGAATGCGTTACTGGAATCCCTTCACCGAAGAAGCGATCGCCCAAATCAAACGTGACAAGATCGAAGAATTAGTAGTTTTACCTCTGTATCCCCAATTTTCAATCAGTACCACAGGTTCTAGCTTTAGATTACTAAATCGTATTTGGCAACGCGATCCAGAATTACAAAAAATTAAATATACAGTTGTACCTTCTTGGTACGACAATGCAGGCTATTTGCAAGCAATGGCAAATCTGATCGCCACCAAGCTCGATCAAGTTAAAAATCCTAGTGAAGCCCATATATTCTTTAGCGCCCACGGTGTACCTGTCAGCTACATCGAAGAAGCGGGCGATCCTTATCAAAAAGAGATCGAAACTTGCGCGGCTCTGATCATGCAAAAACTTAATCGCGCCAATCCCTACAAGCTTGCCTACCAAAGCCGCGTTGGCCCCGTCGAATGGTTACAACCATACACTGATGTCGCGATCGTCGAGCTTGCAGAGCAGGGCGTAAAAGAATTGGTAGTAGTACCGATCAGCTTTGTTTCTGAGCATATCGAAACTCTCGAAGAAATCGATATGGAATACCGCGAAATTGCTGAACATGCTGGAATTGAGACTTTTGCAAGAGTTCCTGCTCCTGATACTGACCCAACTTTTATTCAAGCCTTAGCTGATGTGGTGACAAAAGCTTTAAGCGATCGCCCTATTACCTTTGCTGAAACTATCCAGCCGCAAAAGGACACTAAACTCTATCCTCAAGAGCGTTGGGAATGGGGAATGACCCAATCTGCCGAAGTATGGAATGGACGCTTAGC
>JANNDZ010000598.1:0-2697 GCA_031378395.1 Pseudanabaena sp. OTE_75_metabat_487_sub | reverse complement strand
TTTCAATATAAAATATATAACCTCGGTTTAACCAAAAGTAAATACGTCGCTAGCCACAATTAATTAAAAAACCCCAAAAACTGAACCGC
The DNA here is from genome assembly GCA_031378395.1 of Pseudanabaena sp. OTE_75_metabat_487_sub. Classification (GTDB taxonomy): domain Bacteria; phylum Cyanobacteriota; class Cyanobacteriia; order Pseudanabaenales; family Pseudanabaenaceae; genus Pseudanabaena. Next base: position 2,608 of record JANNDZ010000598.1, on the reverse strand, counting down.
CCGCGTAGCGGGCGGTACAGATTTTGGCTCTGTTTTTTTAATTGTTTACGCTATATCGCAAAGGTTAGAAAAGGGGCGCTTCGTGCCCCTTTTCTAACCTTTGCGATAAGATGGAAAAAACGAATTGGATTTTCACATGACACGAATTTGTATCCTTGGTGGTGGTTTTGGCGGTTTGTACACTGCGCTTAATCTCTCGCGTCTACCTTGGGCGGTCATGCCTGAAATTATCCTGATTGATAAAAGCGATCGCTTCTTATTCACGCCATTTCTCTACGAGCTAGTCACAGGAGAAATGCAAGAATGGGAAATTGCACCAACATTTGCTGAATTACTTGCCAATACAGGTATTCAGTTCGTTCAAGGTTTAGTTACCAATATCGATCTAGAGTCAAAACATGTAGAAGTCAATATTGGACAAAGAAGTATATTGGCATACGATCGCCTTGTATTAGCGATCGGTGGTGAAACGCCAATGAATCTTGTCGATGGAGCTTTGGAATATGCAATTCCATTTCGCAATCTGAATGACTTCTATCGCCTTAATAGTAAATTAGAACTATTAGAAGCATCCAATCACGACAAAATTCGCGTCTGTATTGCAGGTGGGGGCAGCAGCGGCGTAGAGCTTGCTTGTAAAATTGCCGATCGCCTTAAAGATCGTGGTCGAGTCCGCCTAGTCGATCGCAACGACAAAATTTTAAGCAACTCCACAGATGCAAATCGCCAAATTGCTGAACTTGCCCTCTCAAAACGTGGGGTCTGGACTGACTTAAATACCAGAGTCTCACAAGTTAATGATGGTGAAGTTACTCTTGACTACACCGATGGAAGTGATACCTTACCCGTTGACATCATCCTCTGGACAGTGGGTAGCACCTTCTCTAAAATGCTCCAAAATCTACCAGTTGAACATGGACGGCAAGGCGCGATCGCTACGGAGACGACCTTACAAGTTAAGGGATATGCCGATGTATTTGCGATCGGTGACTTGGCAAGTTGTTTTGACTCCAACTCTAGTCTGCTCCCCGCTACCGCACAGGTCGCCTTCCAGCAGTCCCAGTATTGTGCTTGGAATGTTTGGGCTAGCCTAAATCAAAAAGCACTGGTTCCCTTTAGCTATATTCCCCTCGGCGAATTTATTAGTTTAGGGATTGACGGAGCAACTGCCTCGATTTTTGGCAAGTTCAGTATTGATGGATTGCCAGCCCATGTGATGAGACGACTAGCCTATTTACTAAGGATGCCAACTGCACAGCATCAATGGAAGCTCGGTACACACTGGTTGACAAAACCCTTGATCGAGATGTTTAGAAAATCTGTAAATTAACAAAAAGTCCTGTTTCCAACGCTAAACGGGATGAACAGGGCTTATTGTATCGACTAGCGATCGCCTAGAATAACTTATGAATAATTCTCCGTCGAATTCCCCACAATCAATATCTTGGCTTGATCATGTAGGTAACTGGAATCCGCAGCTATTGCGGGAGATTCGCGGCAAGCTGAAATTGCGTAATCTCATCGTCGCGATCGGGTTATCTTTGCTATTCCAGATCTTGCTGCTTTTGTTCTACAGCCAACGCATACCCAATGAAGATTGCTATGCCCAAATACGCGGGTTTGGCTGTGCTGCCTCTTGGCAAGTTTGGTGGTTAGAGCAATTTCGGTTTATTACTTGGACTGAGCCGTTTATTTTATTCTTGGCGGGTGTTTATAGTCTAGTTGCAGACCTTTCGCTAGAAGACTATAAAGGCACTCTCAACTTTATTCGCATTAGTCCGCGATCGAGCATCAATATTCTCATGGGAAAGATTATGGGTGTGCCATTACTGGCTTACATCTGTCTTGCGCTATCGATCCCTTATCACCTGACAGCAGCGATCGGCGCAGGTGTCCCGATCACCTTTTTATGCAGTTTTTATGTACTGATGATCGGCACTGCATTTCTATTATTTAGCGCTTCACTATTGCTAGCTTTACTGAGTGGCTGGCAAGCAAAGTTTGGCGGACAGGTATCCGCTGGAGCTTTGTTATTTTCATTTGTTACCTTTATCTGGTTTGCTCCTGCTTTTATGTGGTGGAATATTTTCACCACATGGAGTTCGTATAGCAAAGTCTTGGTAGGTGGACGACTCAATCCTATTCAAGCGGAATGGTGGTATTTATCGATTACATCAAACATTTGGACTTCACATATTTTTACAATTGTGAACTTAGTGATTTTGAGTTTGGCGATCTGGCGCATTTTAGAACGGCGCTTTCATAATCCCAACTCGACTTTAGTCAGCAAAGGTCAAAGCTATGTAGTAACTACATATTTGCAGATCCTGATGTTGGGTTTTTGTATGCAGTCAAGTTTTACCGCTGAAAAATCTATTAACTCTTCTTTAGAAACACAATTAATTCTATTGCTGCTGATTTACATTGCTAATTTGTTCTTGTTTTTAGCGACGATCGCAGCTTTAACTCCGCCTTCCAATTGGTCATTCAGACGGAAGACCTTGGAGCCTTAAACACTTACGTCACCGAACTGATGGACAAGCTGCGGAAATCCGGCTACCTGCAAAACGTCCGGTCCTCCTTTGAAATGAACAAGCCCGAGCTGCGC
>JANNDZ010000577.1:0-1908 GCA_031378395.1 Pseudanabaena sp. OTE_75_metabat_487_sub | reverse complement strand
GTATCATCAAACATCCATTCCCAAAAAGCTTTGTTAATCTTTGTTAGCCCAGGCATTCTCAACGCTTGACGACTGACATAAAGATAACGCAGCTCTACTTCTGGATAAATCTTCGGAGCAAGTTCCTTGGCGATTTGCAGCAACATTTCACCATCTCTTGCTAAGAAGTAAATGCGGGCGAGTTGTTTTGCCTTGGCCTGTTGCAAAATCCAAATTGTATAGGCTGTTAAGATCGGTGCAGCAACGGAAGCCGCAATATCTCGAATGATTGATTCTTTTGGAGTTCCCGTCTCTCTAGTTAGGCGCGTATAGCGAGATATACCTGCCCAAAGAGAAGTGATTCCATTCGTAACATCGGCATATTTTTGGAGTATTAATTCATAGCGATTAGGATTAGCGTCATTAAAGTAAATAGAATTAATACCTAATGAGCTAGGCTTAGCTACATCTGACTGCCAATTATTACCTATGTGAGTAAGCTCTTGAGAGCTTAAATGGAGATCTTCAAGCACTTTTAAAAATAAATCACCATCCCCCTTAGACTTACGACATTGTGAAGATACATACAAGCGATCGCTTTCTAGCCAAAAGCCATGCTGCTTGAGTAGCTCTTCTAGAAATGCCTCGGATAAGTACATGTCTGACAGAAACAAAATATTTGGATGCGATCGCCTTGCCTGCTCAATCAGTTGATAAGCTCTTGGAACAGCCACTAGATATTCCGCTTCAACCTCCAATTCTAGATTTTTGAGTTTATCAATAGTTTCCGTCTCAATTTCTAAAGTGTTCGCAATTTCACGGTAGATTTCATCTAAAGTAACTTCACCACCTTCATAAAACAAACGCGATCGCTGTTCAGAATTAACTCTAATCTCACAAAAAGTTTCGGCTGAGAAATTGATCCAGCCAAACTGTAAAGCGCGATCGCCACAGATTTTAAAAATTTCAGTGGGTTCGCTTATTAATCTTGTGAACAGAGTATCAAAGATATCAAAGCTAAATATTTGTGGCATATAGTTAATGGTATTAGTTCTTTTAGGGAATTACAGTACTTTGTGCTCAATTCTGAACTAATAAGTTTTTAAAGATAATGCTTCGCAACATTTGTAAAAACTTATTGGGGTTAGTAGGTTGTTAGTTAAAAAAGACCGATTGCCAAAATTTATGCCTAATATCGCTGACGTAGTGTCGCATGGCAATTTGCTTAGTAGCAAATTTATCTGGATACATAAACTGATCATCAACATTCATAATATATTTCTCGCTAGAAAGAGCATTTCCTTTATTACGCTTGATCGTTAGGTTGACAATTGTTTGTTCAGAAAAATAATTTGGAGGCTCTTTCAGGTTAGCCAATCTTTGTACGGATTCATCCCAATCCAAAGCTTTTTTGAATAAAATAAATCCTGCATTAATTGGATTTTGCTGTTCGATATCCTCATAAATCAGCCGTTTGTCTAGAGAGCTTTTGCAGTCAGGCAAATAATAAGTATGTACCTCCTCTAAAGCAGCTAATTCTGCTAGATCTGAAGCCCCTTGAAAGAACAAAATGTCTGAATCTGTGTAAAGTGTCGCTTCCTCAATGGGAATGGACATCAATGCCGCTAATTTTTTGCCCATAGCCTGCTGAGATGCATATTCATAGACGGATTGGGGCAAATCATCTCTTTGAAATTTAGTAAGAAGTTGAACATCTACACAGGGATGCACACGACGAAGTAATTTAATGCTCTCTCCCGTATAACTTCCGTCAGACATAATCGTAAATGCTTTAGGAATTCCTACATAGCGAAGGAAAGAGCGTAGACTAGCTACTTGTTCGGGTAAGTCTCGTTCACAGGATAGGGCATAAACTTTAATAGGAACTTGTCGAGATTGCTTAATTGGCAAGCCAGCAATGACTGAAAT
>JANNDZ010000564.1:0-7269 GCA_031378395.1 Pseudanabaena sp. OTE_75_metabat_487_sub | reverse complement strand
CTTTACAAAGAAATTGCCGTCAAAATCAAAGACAAGAATCCACTCATGGCTGAAATCTTTAGCCTGATGAGCCGTGACGAAGCCCGTCATGCAGGTTTCTTAAATAAGGCAATGCCAGATTTCGATCTCCAACTCGATCTTTCGACATTATCCAAAACCAAGAAATATACCTACTTCGCACCGAAGTTTATCTTTTACGCCACCTATCTATCTGAAAAGATTGGCTACTGGCGCTATATCAAGATTCACCAACATTTCCTCGCTCATCCTGAATATCGCCTTTATCCAATCTTCAATTTCTTTGAAAATTGGTGCCAAGACGAGAGCCGTCATGGTGATTTCTGTAGCTTGCTTCTGCGTAGCGACAAGAAGAATATTAATGGGCTCAAAGCTAAGCTCTGGAGTAAGTTCTTCTTGTTGTCAGTATTTGCAACGATGTATCTCAATGATATCTGCGTTCGCAATGAGTTCTATGAATCCATCGGCATGGATACGAGAAAATATGTTGATGAAGTTCTCCGAGAAACCAATCGTGATGCGGCAAAAGCTTTCCCTGTAATTATCAACATGGAAAATCCTAAGTTCTGGAATTGTCTCAAAAAGTGCGAAGAGAACAATACCAAGCTGGTAAAGATCGATGAATCCGATTCTCCTGAATGGTTGAAGAAGATTCAGAAATTGCCTTACCTTCTCAATAATGGCGTACAGTTCCTGACGATGTATTTGCAACCTTCGATTCCTGCTCCCAAAGGTGTAGTTCTCTAATTACAGAAAAGAAAAGCGAGTGCAAAGCACTCGCTTTTCTTTTCTGTAATCTAGTCAAATAAAATAGAGCTGTAACGCTTCGCGTTACAGCTCTATTTTATTTGCTAATGGGTGACCTGGGATTCGAACCCAGGACCAGCGGATTAAGAGTCCGATGCGCTACCACTGCGCCAGTCACCCTAAATTTGCTCGTTTGCTCAAAGAGCGATTTATATACTAGCAAATGTTTGCATAAATTCATAACAAAATTTGCAATAATAAAACTGTAGCTGGTAAGTCTTTGCGATAATGACTGTAAATTTTTAGCGATAACCCGCAGAGCAAATGTGCTAAACACAATACTTAGAGGGCATTACAAAATTATTAGTCACCTTGGTGGCGGTGGGTTTGGGCAAACATATCTGGCTGAAGATATTGATTTGCCGACCCATCCTACCTGTGTGGTAAAACAACTCAAGCCTGTATCCAACGAGCCTTTTGTGCTGGAAACCGCCAAGCGCTTGTTCGATCAAGAGGCAGAAATGCTCTATTCCTTGGGTTCCCACGATCGCATTCCTCGTTTACTCGCCCACTTTCAAGAAGGCGAAGAATTTTATCTAGTCCAAGAATTTGCTGATGGCACTGATCTTACACAGGAGATCAGTAGTGGCAAGCGATCGCCTGAATCCGTCGTGATCGCATTGATCAAAGAAGTTTTAGAAATACTGGTATATGTCCACGATCGCAATGTTGTCCATCGCGATATTAAGCCCGCTAACTTGATCCGACGTAATAGCGATCGCAAAATTGTCCTGATCGATTTTGGTGCAGTCAAAGAAATTGGCAGTCTAGCGGTTGACCCTCAAGGCAATACAAATCTGACGATCGCGATCGGTTCCCCTGGATATATGCCAATCGAGCAGCTCAATGGCAAGCCGCGCTTTAGTAGTGACATTTATGCTGTAGGGATGATGGCGATCCAAGCAATTACTGGCGCGGAGCCACGTTTGTTTGATGAGCATCCTGAAACGGCTGAACTAGTTTGGCGCGATCGCATACAGGGCAATTATTCATCACAATTTCTGGATATTCTCGATAAAATGGTGCGCTATGATTTCCGCCAGCGTTATCAGACTGCCTCAGAAGTGCTAGAGGCGATCGAGTCTTTGCCTAAAGTTACAGAACATGATTTACCAACAGTTATTAGTAATAGAAACAATCTCTCCAATAATACAGAAACTCTCATCACGTCCCCGCAAGTTGCAACAAAATTGTCAGAGACGCAAAATGATCTGAGTTCTTCCCATACTGTCCCTCTAGCAGCAACAAATCGCCAGTCACCAAAGCTCTGGATTTGGATTACAGGTGGAGTGGCTTTGTTACTGTTAATCGTCATGGCAATCATTAGCAAAACTGCAAAGAATGCACCCGAAGTTCCCAATAGTCCCGTCGTGATCAGCTTACCGACTCCCCCTGCGATCTCTCCCCCAACACCTCCAAAAGTTACGCCTTCCTCAACCGCATCCCCAACTCCCTTATCCGTTGAAGAATTACTTGCCCAAGCGCTGATCCTCAATCGCAATAACAAACCCCAAGAAGCCTTGGCAAAGGTAGAAGAGGCGATAAAATTAGAGCCAAACAGTGCTGATGCTTGGGGAGCGAAAGGATTATTACTAAGAAGTATGGGACGAGAGAAAGATGCGATCGCTGCCTTTTCCAAGGCAATGGAACTTAGACCTAATGAACGCCCAATCCCTCCAATATATCGAGAACTTCCTTCCAAAAAAGGCGACAAGAAAAAATAAAGGGATTCAAGATTCTCTACTCTAGTTAAAATACAATCCCTTCATAGAGAAGTTCAATGGGAAACTCAAATTTAAGACTTGATAAAGTGATCATATCGCCAGCAATATAGGGGTAGTACAGCCACATTCTGCCTTCGCCGCGTATGTAGCGCTCTACTGATATTTTGTCGTAATTTATGAGTAGATACTCTTGTAAGGTGGGGATGGTGAGATAGTTGGTAAATTTCTCGCCGCGATCTCTGGCACTAGTCCCAGGAGAGAGAACTTCAGCAATTAGGGTCGGACTTTGGATAAATTTGCGGGCGTTGAGATCTTGACTATCACAACTGACGACGACATCGGGATAGTAATAAGGGCTATTGGTCGTAACTTGCACTTTGACATCGGCGACATTGATGCGACAGCCACGCGATCGCACTTGGGGATATAGGGTTCTGTAGAGGTTGAGGGTGATGTCGTTATGAGCGAGTGGGCCGCCTGTCATGGCGAATACTTCACCATTGATATACTCATGGCGCAGATCTTGCTGGGGTTCCCATTCAAGATATTCTTTTATGGACATTCTGGGTTGTTGAGATATGGCAAGCATATTTTTCTCTTTGCCTAAAATTCAAGACCAATGAATTATTTTTATTGTCGCAATTTGGTTAATGGCGATCGTTCCTAACTTGATGGGCGCACAACTCTAATAAGTTTACCTTGTAGAGATTCTTGAGTAGTGATCGCTTCATTAATTCGAGTTGCCATGCGAGGGCGATCGCTGTCGTTGGTAGAGACAATAATTCCAAAATGCTTGGAACTAGCGCGATGTAATTTGATAAAGTCTAGGCGATTGATGGTGACGACTGCCCGATTGTTACTAATTGCAAAGGCTAATACTCGATCGTCAGGAATGCCTAAGTTTGCATTGCCAGCTTCTTGGACTGTCAAAACGTCATGTCCCATATTCCGAAGTAGTTGGCTGACTGCTCGTGGAAATTGCTCGTCTGCATATAGTCGTGCCATTGGTTAGGCTGCCTCGTTATTTGCAAGAATTACGGCAGCAATTTCTTCGGGATAGGCTTCGGCATAAGTCCATGCGTTGACAAGATCGGCGGCGGTGATGTGGGGGTAGTCTTGTAGTAGTTGGGCTTCGGTGATGCCAAGTTGTTGGGCTTCGACTAGTAACCAAACTGCTATTCGGGTTCCTGCAATGCAAGCTTCGCCACCACAAACGCCTGCTGTTTTGGTAATTCCTTTGCCGCTTTTGCTTAGGGTTTTGGTAAGACGTTGCACGATCGCTGCTCGGTCGGCGAGTGATATGTTTAGAAATTGATGTTCGATTTCTTGAATGGTCATGGTGATTTCAGTTGATTAGAACTGTGTTTATTGTAGCAATCTAGTGAAGGGCGATCGCCTTGTCATCTCATGGTTAAGTTCATAGGTGATCGCTGACTTCTTCAATAATTTTCATTAGCCTTATTATAGGCATGGGAAATATCTCTGTTTATAGATATAATTTATTTAGGAATCAAATTTCAAATTTTAATTTGGCTTCATTATTATATGAAATATTACAAACAAAGCTCAACCTCTGTTTTTTTAACGCTTTATATAATTTCTCATGCATTAATTGGATATCCTGTCCAGACGGTAAAAGCAGTACTTCCTATAAAGAATACTTATCCTGTTAAGATTGCTCCACTTCCAGTTCCTACTCGTCCTATTCTTCCTACTCCTCGCCCTATTCTTCCTACTCCTCGCCCTATTGATCCTATTCTTCCTACTCCTTTTTGGACTCCTAACAGTTCTGATAGTCTTTCATTGATGGATCTGAAACTTAAGGAACTAGGGACAAGTATTTTCATAGAATTATCCAAGGAGTTATCTCAAACCTACCCACAACATAATAAAACAGCTTTAGATGCTGCTACAGCTGCTTTTTTTAAAGAAAATAGACAAAAAGCAATGGATAAATTATTGCAGGAGACTACTAATATAACTGCTCGTTATCGTTGTATGGGTGTTGTTTCCATGCCTTCGGCAGGAGAACAAACCTCTGTACTTGGGAACCAACGTAAGGATTGCTTGTCATTGATTGTCTTCGGCTCGATCTCTATGAGTTCTGGAATAGTGTACTTAGTGCAATCTAATAAGTAACTTAACTGCAAAAGCAAGTAGCTTTTGTGGATCATAATTAAACGGCTTATTCACAAGCAAACGGAGTATCGAATTCAAATATTTTTTCCAAATACTCCATTGAAAGCCATTGACTCTTCAAGGAATGGAGCATTTGCCATCGGCAAGATTCAATCAAAAGAAAATGAATTTCTTTTGCTCTAATTGATTAACGATTTTGTCATGATTCGCAATCTGCTCTTTTGACATAAAGCTAACAAATTTTTTCTTTGTGGTCTTGAGTATTTCTAATGCCTTTCTTCTCTTGCCAGACTTTAAATGTATTTTATATATGCTCATATAAGTTTCATAGTTTTCAGCACCTTTATAAAGTTTAATACTTTGATTAAAGCAGTCTAACGCCATATCATCTTGACCAGAATCAAGAAATTCCAATCCCATGTCATAATATAGGTGGCTAGCCTGCTTCTCCGTCATATTGTATCTTTGGGAGAGCATCATAATTTTTTTTGCACCATTACTATTAATTTCGAGATTATTGATTATTATTTCCTTTCCCTCACTTAAAAAGTTTGATAAGTCTTGGTCAGAGCGTTGACAATTTTCTAGGATTTTTTGGTCAGTGATTAGTGATTCATTTGGCGATATTCCAATCCTTATCCTATCTTTCTCCAGATTTTTTTTGCATTCATCATCAATTTCACGACATCGTGCATAACTATCATAAATTGATACACTTGCTGCGCTGTGATACTTCTCCAGAGGAGTTTTAACTGTAGGGTCTACAGGAGTTTTCTCTGTAAGGACTTCTAGTAAAACTTTTCTAATAGCTTCTGTATCATTACTTTGATAAATGTGATCGCCAATATGAATATTTTCCCCATCAGTAATATTAATATTATATTTAGCAAGCTGTACTTTAACTTCGCGATCACCATCCTTAAGCAACCGAGACAGATCCGCCATATCTTTCTCAGTATAACTGCCTTCTAAAATGCTCTCAATGATGTTATTTAATTGCTCTGAGTCCATCATTTTAACCTTGAAATTAAAGGATTAACGCCACCGTCCAAGCATCATTTGTTGGTAAAGAATCAGGTAAGAAATCGACAAAAGCGCCAGAGCGAGTAAAGTAAAGGAATGAAAGAGCCGCCGCAATATGAACGAGAACTGCTAGAAAATATGCCAGTCGGCGAACTGGTAGGCATAATCATGAGGCAACAAGAATGGGCGCAGCAAATATACGAAGAAATAGAGAGACTAAAAGCGGTCAACAACAGGAGTAGTAAGGACTCGTCAAAACCGCCATCAAGTGACCTATTAAAGCGGTCAGAGAAAAAAGTCGAAGTAACGGAAGAAGTGGAGGGCAAGAAAAAAGTAGGAGGACAAGTAGGACATAAAGGAAAAACGAGAAAAGGATTTAACCGAGTAGATCGCCTTGAGAACATCAAACCCGAAGGCTGTCCGAATTGTGGCGGAGAATCTTGGACAGAGATCGGAGTGAGCATCATACAAACAGCCAGATTAGTAGCGCAACCAATCGAAATCGTCGAATACCAGCAACAGCAATGTCAGTGTAATCACTGTGCCACGATAGTATGGGGAGAATTGCCCAAAGAAGTAATCGGAGAACAAGACCTAGAAGCGAGTCTACAGGGAATGTTGGTATGGCTAGGGAATTACGGACATATGAGTTATAAAAAACAGCAAGAATGGCTCAAAGAGATGGGAGTAGGCGAAATCGGACTAGGAACCATCGCTGCAACCAATGAACGAGTGGCGACCAGCATTAAATCAAAAGTAGAAGAACTAGCAGCGTGGATCAAAGAACAGCCACAAGTACAAGTCGATGAAACACCATGGCTTGTTAAAGGCGTAAAAGAATGGCTATGGTCATTCAGTGGTGAAGGCTATGCTCTATATCGTGGTGCAGATACTCGTAGCCGAGCCGAACTAGCATCGGTACTAGGAGAAAGTTATGACGGCGTATTGTGTAGTGACGATTATAGTGTCTACAACGGCTACGCAGTTGAGCGACAACAGAAATGTCTAGCTCACCTAAGACGACACTTTAAAGCACTGCTCAAATTAACCCTCAAATCTCAACAAGAAATTGGGATTGTATTCATTAAGCTCATTGATGAAGCCTTTGAACATCATGCGACTTGGCGAGACAGCCGTGACGCTCGACCATATTTTATTTGGGCAATTGATTTTAAAGCACGGGTCAGACAAGCTATCTCGGATTGGTTTCCCAAAGTTGGATACGCCGCAGGTAATTTACTAAAGTCTCTCAGAAAAAAGGCGGCTCAGTGGTGGTATTTTCTTGAAGATCCCCATGTCCCTCCTGACAATAATCGTGCTGAACGTAATCTCAGACTTGCCGTTACCAAACGCAAAGTTTGTGGCGGCTCCCGTTCCATGGATGGCTTACACAATACCGCTGCTTTGTTGACGGTCATTCAATCTTGTAAAGCTCAAGGCAAATCTGTGGTGGATTTTTTCCGTCAAGCTTTAATTGATCCTGCCAATCTATCTCTCATTCCCATTCTCACCTGAATTCTTACATTTGTTGTAAACATCGCCAATATGCAACCCATGT
>JANNDZ010000495.1:0-7412 GCA_031378395.1 Pseudanabaena sp. OTE_75_metabat_487_sub | reverse complement strand
AAATAATCAACTACAAGTGTATGCATTTATCTCTTCGGAATACCATCTTGTCCCCCGTAGCCAACTTTTACCTGATCTCGATATTGATCTGTTAGTAAGTTGTGTGCAGATGCCATCACGCTTAGAAGCAATGAGAGCTTTTCGCAATGGTCAAAGTTATGGATACTTAAACTCAACTGATGCAGCCGATAGCAGTTCTAATATGTATTAATTGCTTGAGGATATTTGAAAACTTGCGATTTCCAAAACTCCACATCGGAGGCATTGGCAAGATCCTGATCGATTTCTTGTTGATGATCGAAATAGTATGCTAGGGCGGATAGTACCTGTGAGGGTCGCAAATGGCTAAGAGTTGCCAAAATTTCATCAACGCTCATACCCATTTGGTAATATCCTGCGATCGCTCGAACAGAGATACGAGTACCTTCAATAATTGGTACTCCTCCTAAGATTGCTTTGTTGGCTGTAATGTATGGATAAATTGTTGTACTGAGTGTCATTGCTTAATCCTCTTTATCAAACATTTTATTTCGCATTCTCATCCAAACATTCGGCGATCGCATTTAACTTTGTTAGCCTTCAGATGAAGCGATCGCGCAAAGCATCGTCAAGCTTGGGATTTTGTAAAGCTACCTCTTGGATTGCGGCTAACCATTGTGCGATCGGGACATGGCTAACGGCGGTGCGTAGACCCATATTGGTGAGGATTGCTAGGTAAAAGCCTTTGAAATCCTCTGGGTAGCCGTAGTCATAGAAGCCGTCCCATAGCTCTAGTTTTTCGGGTGTGTAGGCTTCGTATTGTTCTAGGGTGATTGGGGTGCGATCGAGTTGAGGTTGGGGGAGGGGTGGTTGGGGCATTGGGTAGGTTTTATTTGAATAAATCTTTAAGTCTTGAATCTCTCTTGACTAATTCACTTAGCCTTTCACTAAGCAAAGCTACATCTGTTACTTTGGGACATCTGCTAGAAGCAGAATCAAATGAGCCAGAAAGAACTAAATTAGCCAAGTCTGACTTAATGGAATCTAATTCTTTCAAATATTCATTAGGGCAAACTAAATTTAGATTAGATATCGCTGCTATTACTCTAAAGAAATCTTCAAGATAAGAGTTCCTTGGAGAACCACATGACCTTAATAAATCTGAAAAACATTTTTGTGCTTCTTGGTAAAGGTCATATAACTTTTCGCGTTGCCACCTTTGCGTTTCTCTGTGAAGTTGCCACCAATTAGTTGAAATTGTAACTATAAGAACTACACAGACATTAATTAGTGAAGCTGCAACTACTTGATGATTCTCTAGCCAATCTAAAACAGACAAAAAATCTAGCTCCTACTGATGAAATTTCACTCCAAATCTGTCAGCAATTGCAGTAACAGCATTAGCAAAGCTTGCGATACCTTGAGCAACGCCCCAAAGAGAAAATAATGCAGACTTTACATTAGTTAGCTTTGTTGGTGAATTAACCTCGGACTCCAAAGTGTCGAGGGCATCAGTTGCAACATCTTGATTTTCTTCAGCGAGTGTAGGGATTTGCTGTCTTAAGTCAGCGATCGCTTCAAGTGTTTCATTTATTGATATTGAATATGAGACGGTGGTAGAAATATTGGAATTAGCTGATGAGCTAACATTTCCAATAGCATCACGTCCAGCAGTAATATTAGTTTGGCTCATGATGAAAGTAATTGCTTTGGATGAAAAATGTTCAGTATCTTCGCTCGGTCTTGTGATTGCATTCTCTATCTCGACTTTGCCAAGATAGGTAACCTGACTTAAAGTAGGTTGACCGAGGTAAATCATTCTTTTAATTAGCCCTTCTGCTTCTAAGTATCCCAAAACTTGTAGTAGCTCATCTTGATTAACTTGAATAGCATCACAAACATCATTAATTGGTGAGAACAAATTTTCAGCATCTCTTGTCTCTTTCCAGATGAACTTCAAAGCAGCAAATCGTTTCATTTGTTGCTCAATTACATACTGCTTATCATCATCCATTTTTAATTTCTCCATTGATTTCTTATTTAGGTTTTAATTAGCTGCAACAATCGGATTCCGCGATCGCATAGATAACAGCCTTTGCACCAGCAATCCAAATCAGCACCCCGTCACCGATCTCTATGTCTTTTGCATAGTGAGTCACTAACCAAGGCATCAACGCAAAATCTTGAATTGCATCAACGATGCGGTAATACTTGAGATTTCCTTGAAATAGCCAATGTGCCGCTTAAAACTTTGTTTTTGAACAAGTTTGGATTGGTTTAAATTTAGCATTGATTGAAGCTCACCTATTAAATTTGTATAACTTTTTACCTGTAAATTCATGACCGCGAAATTTATCAAGTGATATATGAACTATATCAGATATTTTTTAGTTTTTACATGACAAAAAAGCAACGTTTATGAGGTTGTATCAAGGGACAAGTCACTAATTCTTGCAAAGAGCATAAGGCTTTGAGTCGCAACCATTTTGATCTTTTAGCCTTCATTTACCCTTGTTCATAGGCGAAAGTCTTTAACAATAGACTGCAATCATCGATCGCCCTACAAGAATGATGGAGATATTGCTATATTTATAGCGATCGCATGACCAAAAAACAAATGTTTAAGTTCGTCAAAAAAATCGCTGGCTTAGCAATTTACACAGGTTTATGTCTGGGTGTAGTTAGCGTGACATCGCCAGTATTTGCTGAAGATAGTAGCCTCGGCATCGTCATGCGACGCGGACATTTACGGGTGGGCATCGATGCTGCGATCGGTGGGCCCTATATGTTTTGGAATGCTAAGACCCAGTTTTATGATGGCTTTGAGTTAGAAATCATCCAAGAAATCGCGGCAAGGCTAAACATTGAGCCACGTCCAATTAATATTCCTTGGACAAACCAACCTGAAAATTTGGCTTCACGACAAGTTGATATTCTTCTTAGTGCAAGAGAAGAAGGAGCTTTGGAATTAGGAGATACTAAAGGCAAATTTATTGAAACATTGCCTTATTATCGTAGTACTCAGCGTTTATTGATCAGGGCTGATGGAACCCAAATCAAGTCCTTGCGCGATATGATCGGCAAGCGGGTTGGTGTTGTGGCAAATAGCGGAGGCGCTGCGATCGCCGAAACCTATAATAAAAACAGAGGCAACGCCATTCGCCTTTTTTCCTCACGGGATCTTGATCGGATGGTGATCCAACTACGCGATCGCCAGCTTGATGCCATGATCCTTGATGAACCTGTAGCGGTATGGCAAGTACGCAATAATCCCAATTTTATAATTGTTGGGGAGCCGTTAATTCCGATTCGTCTAGTTGCGATCGTCAACAAAGATGACGTATCACTTAAAAAAGCTGTAGATAAGGCTTTAACAGAGATGCGTCAAGAGGGTAAACTCGAACAAATACTTAAGAGGTGGAACCTGTGGGAAAGCCAGAAAACTTTAAAATCAACAAAGGTCTTGCCAGTTACGGTATTAGCGATCATTACGCCATACTCGGTTTACCAATGACCACTGATCCCGCTCAGATTCGGAAGAAATTTCTCAAGCTAGCAAAGATTTTGCATCCCGATGTATTTGGTAGAACTGCCGAAGAGAAAGAGAGTGCTACCAAATATTTCTCGAAGATGGTCAGCCCAGCCTATCAATTACTGAATAGCGATCGCGAACGTGGTGAATACTTAGCAACCTTGAGAATGTTTGCCCAAGGCAAAAAACAAAAAGAAGAAACACCAACTCTCAGCACGGAAATAGCTCAAAAGCTGTATCGTATCCCCCATGAAATTACATACAAGCAATATATTGAGCAAATCTCACCTAAGCAGTATGAAACACTCGACTCGATCTTGGAGTACACCGCCACTCTGAGCGAGTTAAATCTCGTATATTTATTTACCCAAACTAGTCTTAGCTTTTCTTCTGGCAGTAGTACGGCGGCTCCTGTTGGCAGTCAGGGCGCTAATGCAGAAGCAACTCCTGTGGCTAAACCTGCCCAATCTCCAGCCCTACGCAATCTAAATATGGCCGAGCTATTTATTAGCAAGAAACAATGGACAGATGCACTCAAAGAGCTGATCAGCGCCGAAAAAATTGATCCAAATAATGCCAAGGTATATGCGCTCAAGGGTTTAGTGCAAATGAATCAAAATGCAGCAGCGATCGCTAAGGCAAGCTTTCAAAAAGCACTCAAACTCGATCCTAAAGAGCCAACCGCCGTCAAATACATTAATCAGGTGAGTGCAGCCACAAAACCACCAGAAAAGCCACCAGAAAAGAAAGGTGGACTATTTGGCTGGGGTAAGAAATAAATTCCGAGTATTTCATTTCTCGCTAAGGCTGGATTTCCGCAGACTAAAGATATGGCGAGGCAAGCACCTTGGATTTTCGTAGACTAAAATATTATTGTCATAATTCCTTGATTCTAGTCACTAGTGGTGATCGCGAGATTTTATCGGCGATCGCTGAAGTTTTAACGGCTGAAAAATATAATTTCATTACTGAAACCAGTGGCGAGAAAGCATGGGAAATAATTCTCCAAAAGAAACCTGCGATCGTCATAGCTGATTGGGCAATCCCAGACGTTTCGGGTTTAGCGCTTTGTCATCGGAGCAAGTCAAATCTTGAACATCCCGAGTTGATGGCAATATATTTTGTCTTGATCGTCGAAGATTCTAACTCCCAACAACGCCAAATTGGTCTTGATACTGGTGTTGATGAATTTCTCAACAATCCGATAGATAGCTCTGAACTTAAAGCAAGATTGAGAACAGGACTGCGCCTCACTGCTTTGACACAGTCCTTAACATGGGCTAATCAAAGATTGCTAGCTCAAAATGACTTACTGGAAGCACTCAGTTTGTCTGATTCTTTAACCAGGGTTTTAAGTGAGCAAGCCTTTGCTGATGTAATGCCAAAGATGATGGAGCAACTTCGGGGATTTAGTACTTACAAAAATTACCGTTTATTGAGTGTGTTGATTATTGACATCGATCTGTTCAAGCCAATTGTCGAATCCTACGGCGAGAAAATCGGCGATGAGGCAATTAATGCGATCGCAGGACGCTTAAGCCATAGTTGTATGCCAAATAGTTTGATCTATCGTCATGGTTTAGACGAGTTTGTTTGTGTCACTCCCCATAGTGATGCGGCAAATGGTTCACAACTCTCCCTAAATCTCCTTACCAGTATTCGTAGTCATCCGATCGCCGTTTCTTCGGGGTTGTTATTGCCTCTAACCATTAGTATCGGTGGTGTGGTGACAGCATTAGAAAATCAAAACCAACAGATTCCTGATCTGAGTTTTGATGAACTCGTTGCTTTGGCTGAGCAATCTCTTCTCCAAGCCCAGAAGTCTGGGGGCGATCGCGACTACATCGAAATTTTTGAATAATTTAAAAACATTATGCGTAAGAAAAAATTTCAGTTTTTTACATCGACGCTACTCGTATGTTCCATAGTTCTGGGGATGGAGCTAGGCATAAGCGATCGTAAATCAGATACATTCGTGCTCAATGATCAGCAAGTCTACGCAAAAAGTAGTGGTGGTCGAAGTGGTGGTGGCTCTTTCACCCGTTCAGCGCCTTCAAGTTCTAGTAATTCTAAATCATCAACCCCATCGAAACCATCACCCTCCACGACATCTAGCCCTTCCAAAGATCGCGACTCATTAACTACCCCTAGCCAACCATCATTAAATCGACCATCGACCATCGTTGCACCAGTAATTATCAATAATTCCTCGAATAACTCACCCTACGATCCTTACCGATCAACAACTTCCACATCGTCGAATGGTATGTCTTGGTTTGTCTGGATAATAATTTTATTGATTATTTTTGCGATCGTCTACTTTATTATTCGTGCAATCATGATGCGTTCTAAACAGATTGGAGGAGGAAATGACATAGGGAATGAAACCTTTACGGTTAGCAAACTCCAAGTTGCACTATTTGCTCAAGCCCGTGAAGTGCAAGCCAGATTGACGGAGTTAACTCTTGAAGTTGATACTGATACACCAGAAGGGTTGATGACCTTGATGCAAGAGTCTGCACTTGCCTTAGTGCGTACCCCAGAAAATTGGACACATGTTTCCTCCAGTTCACAATCAGTGCATCGAGACAAAACTGAAGAAGTCTTTAATAAATTGTCTCTAGAAGAACGTACCAAGTTTAGTGAAGAAACATTAGTGAATGTCAGGGGCAGAGTTGCCCAGCGATCAACTGCGATCGCTTCTCCAGACAAAGACCCATCAGCTTATATTGTGGTGACGCTGTTGATTGGGACTGAACATGATAAGCCACTGTTTGGTGAGATCAGAAATACGCAAGAATTAAGCACAGCATTAGAAGCGATCGCTTCGATCCCAGCTAGTCATTTATTGGTTTTTGAGTTACTTTGGAGTCCGCAAGCAGATACGGATAGCCTCACTTACGATGAGCTACTAACGGAGTACAGCAATATGATTCAGATTTAAGCAACTCACGGAATTTGGCACTATCATCGACCAGCAGTTCTCATTATGAAACCAATTTTGGGTTTTCCAGCGCCGCAGACGCTGGAAAACCCAATTTTTAAAATGCGAATTGCTAGTCATCGTCGCAAAGCAACGACGACAGTGCAAACTGATATAACATTTTAAGCTAAGTACTTGTACAAAATAAATTACCCAAATTTGTAAGGTTGCGTCCCGTAGGAGCGCAACCTTGCAAATTTGGGTTTGTAATTGCCTATTTACGTCACGTTGCAAAAACATGCCCGAAGCCAGATTTTCCTTCGCCGAACATTATCATGAACGGACTAAGTATGCACCTGCCACCCTTGCTAGCAAGAGTCAGGGACTAGATTGGAGTACCCAGCCATCGCCATACAAGGATTATAAAATTGGCACGGTTTATGATCTAAAGCCATACCTTACTGAAGAAATTCAGTCTGATCGTGATGGATTATTGGTAAGTCGTTGGCGGAGGCTATCGCGGTTGCTGTTTTGTAGCTATGGATTGACGGCGCGTGTGCCGACAGTAACAGGTGAGGCTTTTTATTTGCGATCGGCTCCTTCGGCAGGTGGTTTATATCCAGCGGAGTTGTATCTGATCTCAGCGGGGACACCACTTTTGTCCGCAGGCATATATAACTATCAAGTCCGCAGCCATAGCTTGATCCATTTTTGGCAAGACAATAATGTTTGGTCTGGTTTGCAACAGGCTTGTTTTAGTCATCCCGCTTTACAAAATACCCGCATGGCGATCGCAGTCACGGCAATATTTCATCGATCAGCATGGCGCTATCAAGATCGGGCTTATCGTCGAATTTTTCTGGATACAGGGCATCTGCTCGGCAATATTGAACTTGCTAGCTCGATTGAGGATTATCAATCCTCACTAATTGGCGGCTTTGCCGATGAAGCCGTAAATGAACTACTATTTTTGGATAA